>CALQRR010000232.1 GCA_943333015.1 Chitinophaga pinensis
GATAATCGGTGTAGCCTTTTTCACCTGGTGTATAAAACGTTGTGTAATCTGGATCGTTCAGAGTTGCATCCGATTCCAAACGCGCAACCAGATCAGGATTGGAGATAAAAGGTCGTCCGAAAGCGATCAACTCCGCTTTTCCATCTGTCAAGTCTTGTTCTGCACGTGCCTTGGTATATCCGCCACTAAGGATAAAGGTTCCTTTAAACGCAGTTCGAATGGCCGTTACAACATCTTCTCCAACAGGAGGAGTTCCCATGGAAGAATGATCCACCAAATGCACATATACCAATCCGAGCTTGTTGAGTTCGGTCGCCAGATAGGTGTATGTTTCTTTTACTTCCGGGTAAGGCAAAATATCGTTAAATGCTCCGTTGGGTGATAAACGAATCCCTACGCATTCCGCACCAATAGCTTCAACCGTAGCTTTTGCTACTTCAAGCACAAAACGACAGCGGTTTTCAACAGAACCGCCGTATTCATCAGTGCGTTGGTTGGACATAGGTGCAATAAATTGTTCGAGCAGATAGCCGTTTGCTCCATGCAGTTCAACACCGTCAAAACCGGCTTCGATGGCAGATATCGATGCCTGAACATATTCACGTTTTGCCTCCTGAATTTGAGCGGGCGTCATCTCTTTAGGTGCTGTGTATGGTTGCATTCCTGCGGCATCGGTATAAATCTCGCCAGCCATTGGAATGGCTGATGGTCCCAGAACCACTGCGCCTTCGGGTAAATTCAATTGATTTCCAACACGGCCTGTATGCATCAATTGCAGAAAGATATGTCCTCCATGTGCATGAACGGAAGCGGTAACTGGTTTCCATGCAGCAATTTGCGCAGCATTGTAAATCCCCGGAATACGCGGATAGCCAACGCCATTGGCCGATGGGGAAGTGCCTTCTGTAATGATCAGGCCTGCTCCAGAACGTTGTGTATAATACTCCGCAATAACAGGCAGAGGTACATGTTCACTGTTAGCGCGGTTACGAGTCATGGGAGCCATCACAACGGCATTTTTAAGAGTGATTTTACCAAGGTGATAGGGAGAGAACAACGAGGATTTTTTCATGGTTAGGATTAGCTTACAAATGTAGTTATATACAACTAATGTATATACATTAAATTGTAATGAAAAAAACACCAGCACTTTAGAAGCACTGGTGTTTGATTAAAATTACTTAAGCATCAATACGGGCGTATTTGGCGTTTTTCTCAATAAACTCACGACGTGGTGGTACTTCATCACCCATCAACATCGAGAAAATCTGATCAGCCACAGCAGCACTGTCAATTGTTACCTGACGTAAGGTGCGGAATTCCGGATTCATTGTTGTTTGCCAAAGTTGCTCCGCATTCATCTCTCCAAGACCCTTGTAGCGTTGAATGTTGATACCGGAATCTTTGCCGTCTTTCGACATATCAGAAATTGCATTCTGACGATCATCTTCCGTCCATGCGTACCGTTGATCCTTGCCTTTCTTAATCAAATAGAGAGGAGGAGTAGCAATGTAAATGTATCCTTGCTCAATCAGCTCCTTCATGTACCGGAAGAAGAATGTTAGAATCAACGTGGTAATGTGGCTTCCATCCACATCGGCATCCGTCATAATCACCACCTTGTGATATCGGATCTTTGTAATGTTCAAGGCCTTGCTGTCTTCCTCTGTACCAATGCTTACACCTAGAGCAGTAAACATATTCTTGATCTCCTCATTTTCGAAGATCTTATGCATCATCGCTTTCTCCACATTCAGAATCTTCCCACGCAGTGGAAGGATTGCCTGAAAGTTACGGTTACGACCTTGCTTGGCTGTACCACCCGCCGAATCTCCCTCGACAAGATAAATCTCACATTTACTTGGATCTGTTTCAGCACAATCGGCTAGCTTACCCGGAAGACCGGTGCTGCTAAGCGTTGATTTACGCTGAACCATCTCCCGTGCTTTCTTCGCTGCATGTCGCGCTGTTGCCGCAAGGATTACCTTGTCAACAATCAGTTTTGCCTGCTTGGGATGCTCTTCCAAATAATTGTTGAGCATCTCTGAAACCGCCATATCCACGGCTCCCATTACCTCGTTGTTACCCAACTTGGTCTTGGTCTGCCCTTCAAACTGAGGTTCCTGAACTTTAACAGAAATCACCGCTGTTAATCCTTCACGGAAATCATCTCCACTGATATCAAACTTCAGCTTCGTCAGCATCCCTTCTTTATCAGCGTAGTTCTTCAATGTCCGCGTCAACGCACGACGAAAACCTGCCAAGTGAGTACCACCTTCATGCGTGTTGATGTTGTTCACATACGTGTGGATGTTCTCCGTGTATGTGCTGTTATACAACATCGCCACTTCCACTGGAATACCTTGCTTTTCGCCTTCCATGTAGATTGGCTCTTCGATCAGCTTATCACGTGAAGCATCCAAATAATCGACAAACTCACGCAATCCACCTTCCGAATAAAACAGCTCCGTTATCGGTACGTTATTATCATCCAGTTCACGTAAATCTGTCAGCTGGATGCGAATGCCTTTATTCAGATAAGCTAGTTCGCGCATCCGGTTAGCAATCGTAGAGTAATTGTAAACCGTTGTAGTGAAAATAGAAGCATCCGGCAAGAAATGAACACGCGTTCCTGTGTGCTCACTGGTGCCAATCTCCTTTACACTGTATAACGGCTTACCAATGGAATATTCCTGCTGGTATTTTTTCCCGCCGCGGTCAACAGTTACAATAAGCTGTGTCGACAATGCATTCACACAACTCACCCCAACACCGTGCAAACCTCCGGAAACCTTGTAGGAATCCTTATCAAATTTACCACCGGCGTGAAGTACCGTCATAACCACCTCAAGTGCTGAACGCTTTTCTTTCTGGTGCATCTCCACCGGAATTCCACGCCCATCATCCTGAACCGTAATGGAATTATCCAGATTTATTTGTACCTCAATGTTCTTACAATGACCAGCCAACGCTTCATCAATGGAATTGTCAACCACCTCGTATACCAAGTGGTGAAGTCCCCGTACGCCCGTATCTCCAATGTACATGGACGGACGCTTACGAACGGCCTCAAGTCCTTCCAGAACCTGAATACTATCGGCACCGTAGGATCCGTCATTCAGGTTATCGTCTTCCAATATCTTATCTGACATTCTTCTTGTTTTGTAGTGAACTTATCCAAGCTTTCCACTGAAATGTGGAGCTAATAGTTAAAAGCCGTGCAAATTTAACAAAATCGGCCGAATGGAGAAGGGGAGAACAGGGGAGGAGCTGCTTATTTTTTCACATACAATTAACATTCCGGGGGATTGGAAAACTCAAAATGTTGACGGCTCACAATTGTCTTCAATGGTTAACAATTTCGTGTGTGAAAACTGTTAAAAGAGTTCATTACCCATCACAGAACCGCTGTATCTTGAGCTGAAAATACAACCATGGACCGGAGAACAATTCTGCGACAGTTGCTTTGGGGGATTCCTGCGGGAGTGTTCTTGCCCTCACTGCTTAGTTCCTGTAAGGATGAACCTTTTCTGGAAGGCGATCTTTATACAGGCAAAGTCATCATCATCGGCGCCGGTGCATCTGGTGTCTATGCCGCGCATTTACTCCTTAAAAATGGCGCAGATGTGACCATTCTCGAAGCTTCCGGTAAAACCGGTGGTCGCATTCAGGCCAACACCACTTTTGCCGATATTCCCATCGAATCCGGTGCGGAAGTGATTCATGGAAAACGTTCTGTGCTCTACGATCTCGCTTCGTTTCAAGCGGCTGAAAGGCTCCTCGAAAACACCGGAAACGATTTCTACTGGCTCAGCAATCAACTTCGATCGAAGAATTATCTCCTCGAATCTGCCGAACTGAATGGCGAAGGGGCAGCGTTGTTTCAAATTATAGACAGTTATGGCTCGTATCCGGGTTCCGAAATGTTTTTGGATCAATACCTCGCCAACATTCCACTCGATTCTAGACTATTAGCCATTGCAAACGCATTGACGGGCAATGATTACGGCAGCAGCAACGACCGCATCGGCATGCTTGCACTCAAAGAAGCCGAAGCGGGTTACTCCTCCGGAATGGATGCCTTTTCCTTCAAAACAGGAACTTACTGGAGCCTTTTTGAAACCGCTTTTGGCGATGCAATTTCTAAGGTAATCCTAAACGCTCCCGTTGCCTCCGTAGATTATTCGGGCTCTCAAATCATCGTCAAAACAGATTCGGGTACCCAATATACCGCCGACCGGGTCCTCATCACCGTGCCATTAACAATTCTCAAAGAC
>CALQRR010000233.1 GCA_943333015.1 Chitinophaga pinensis
CAAAGTGCATTCGACTATATCAAAGGATTTCATGGCATCGAAGCCATCACTATCGATGGTGCTAATTTCAGCGAATGTTACGATGCGCTTCAGAAAGTCATTACAACGATTCGCACCGAACGGCGGCCGTTTTTAGTGCATGCCCGCGTGCCTTTGCTCAATCACCACACCTCGGGAGTGCGCATGGAATGGTACCGCGATGATCTCGAGGAGGCCCGTTCGCGTGACCCGTATCCTGTGCTGATGGCACAGATGCTGGCTGCTGGAATTACTCAGGTGGAGATTGATGCGTTTGAACAGGCGGCCATTGAACAGGTACAAGCAGATTACGAACGTGCATTGCTGGCCGAAGATCCGCGTCCGGAAGATTTATTTACCCATGATTTTGCACCAACGCCCATAACGGAAGAACGTGGAGAACGCAGTCCTGCCCGAGACGAGAAGGTAATGATGGTCGATTGTGCCTTGTTTGCTGTAGAAGAACTCATGCGCAAACACCCCGAATGTCTGCTGTACGGACAAGATGTGGGGGCGCGTTTGGGCGGTGTTTTTCGCGAAGCAGCTACTTTGGCGCAGAAATTTGGTGATGCCCGCGTGTTCAATACACCCATTCAGGAAGCCTTTATTGTGGGCTCTACCGTGGGCATGTCGGCTGTGGGGTTGAAACCGATCGTCGAAGTTCAGTTTGCCGATTACATCTGGCCAGGATTGAACCAGCTGTTTACCGAAGTGGCACGTTCGTGTTATCTGACCAATGGAAAATGGCCGGTGAGCATGATTTTACGGGTTCCCATTGGCGCGTATGGCAGCGGCGGGCCGTATCATTCCTCTTCGGTCGAAAGTGTGTTGAGCAATATCCGCGGGATTAAAATCGTGTATCCGAGCAACGGTGCCGATCTCAAGGGATTGATGAAAGCCGCGTATTACGATCCCAATCCGGTTGTTATTCTGGAGCACAAGGGTTTATATTGGTCAAAAGTCAAAGGCACCGATGAAGCCCGCAGCATTGAACCTGCCGAAGATTATATTCTTCCCTTAGGTAAAGCAGCTGTGGTGCAGGAAATTGCCGAGCAGCATACCCACGAAACCATTTCTGTGATTACCTATGGCATGGGCGTTCACTGGGCGTTAAATGCTTCCAAGGGGATGAAGGAAAAGGTGGAAATCATCGATCTGCGTACCATTTATCCACTCGATGAACAAACGATTTTCAATTCTGTCCGCAAGACGAAGAAATGCCTTGTGGTCACCGAAGAGCCTGTGAGCAATTCCTTTGCACGCAGCATATCGGGATTGATTCAGGAGCAGTGTTTTGAGTCGCTCGATGGTCCTGTCCGCGTGATTGGATCAGAGAATTTACCTGCGATTCCTTTGAACAGTGTGTTGGAATTTACCATGATTCCCAACATCGAAAAAGTGAAAGCAGCGATGGAAGAATTGTTGCGGTATTGATGTACTCTGTTTTGGGAGTTTTAATTCGGGATAAATGATGCTGAAACATGTAGGCTGGATCCTTTCGTTTATGCTCATCATCTTGGTGCGTCCTGCATTTTTTGCCCAAGAAATAGCGGTGTTTTATGTCATTCCGTTCGAGAAAGAAGCGAATCAAACGGTCGGCTTTATTTCGATGTCGGATGTATATGCTTTGAGCGAAAATCCTGATTCGGCGGCTATTCCCCCTATGGAAGAAGTAGGAATTGAACAGGCAAGCTTTTTTTATTTGGATTCCATTTACCGGAAGCGTTTTTTGGAAGGCACACATATACGTCCAAATGATAGCGTGTTTATCTATAATTATGTGAATCATTTGAGTGCGTCTTTCTCCGTTACATCGTTGAAAGTACTCGCAAAATTGAATGATTACCGAACCGATGATGATTGGCCGCATGATCCGTATGATTACCAAATTGGGTTTGAAATCCCTACTGCTGATTGGAAAAGATTGAATAGAAATTACAGTACACCACTTGTGTGTATTGGGAAGTCGAATCCTTTTGTAAAAGGTCAAATGAAACCACTCGTGTGGACGAAAATTCCCGATAAAGAATTCCCTCTTTCTGCTATAGATACAAGTGATGGAAGGTCATTACGAAATGTAAAACGTGGAACAGCCTATCGTGCTTCATCGAACGGTTTTCATGTGTATGTGCAGGATATATTAAGCAGCGAAAATGGAAATTTAGCAGCACGACACTGCATTGTAACGGATCGCAAAACCAGTTCGGTTGTTCGGAACGATTGTTTTTATGATTCCGAAAGTACCCTGCCTGCACCCTTAAATCTGATGACACCTGAAAAGATGATTAATCAGTTTGAGGGGCGACTTTTCAAGGGGAAACCTCCTGTTATACTCGGGTTTGAGTATGTTTCTTTTGGATGTGAAAAAATCATGTTTTTATTGAAAGAACATTCGCCGATTTATATCAATTGCGATAATCGGCATTGAACGCTTTTCTTCTCAAATAGTATTTTCTTTCATAACCTATTTATCTGCATATTTTAGGATATCCATGAAGTCCATTTCTCAGCTACTTAAAATACTATTACCTCCATTCGCAGCCCTGCTTTTAGTCCTAATCAATCCGTTTCAATGGCCCCTGCAGGTCGTTACGGTTTTAGGTATTTTACTCTGGATGCTTGCCTGGTGGCTGCTCGAAACAGTGCCCATGGCAGTTACTGCTTTGTTGCCTGTGTTGCTTTTTCCTTTATTGGGCGTTTCAACCATGGAAGCTGCGTGTGCTCCTTATGGGGATAAATATATTTTCCTGTTTTTGGGAGGATTTTTTCTGGCCTTGGCGCTCGAAAAATCCAACCTGCACAAACGCTTTTCGCTCAGTCTGGTGCTCATTACGGGCACCAATGCCAGCCGGATCATCCTTGGATTCATGTTGTCCTCCTGGTTTATCAGCATGTGGATTTCAAACACTGCCACCACGCTCATGATGTGTCCAATTGCCCTTGCGGTGTCCAATTTATTTCACACAGATGAACCCCAGCACAGTCGTTCCATTCGCCATTTCAAACTCAATCTGTTCCTTGGAATCGCTTATGCCTCCAGTATTGGCGGAATGGCCACCATTATTGGAACGCCGCCCAATGCCGCCGCTGTGGGTATTCTCAGCCAGACGTTTCACCGCGATATTTCTTTTGCCGAATGGATGCTGTATGGCGCTCCTTTTTCCTTGGCATTATTACTCATGTCGTATTATGTTTTAACGAGCTGGGTTTTCCCGGTTCGACTGGATAAATTCGAAAAAGGACACGCATTTATTCAACATGAATTGCAGCAGTTAGGTACCTTTAGTAAAAGTGAAAAACGCATGCTGATGGTCTTTTGCGCAGCGGTGTTTTTGTGGTTGACAGAAGGGATTTTCAAATCGTTTTATCCTGCGTATCCTTTATCCGATGTATGGATAGCGATGGCAGCAGGGCTGAGTTTATTTATCATCAACGGAAATAAGCAGGAAGCCATGCTGCAATGGGAAGATACCGCTCGTTTGCCTTGGGGCATTTTGCTCATGTTTGGCGGTGGATTATCGCTCGCCATGGCCTTTAAAAAATGCGGTGCCCTAGATATGCTCACCACACATTTGGCTTCTTTGCAAGGCCTCAGTGCCGATGCCTATTTGATTCTTTTATGTGGCATCGGTTTGATCCTCACTGCCTTTATGAGCAACTTGGCCATGGTCACAATTTTCGTTCCAGTGGTGGCAGCATTGGCTCAAACCCGCGGCATCGATCCATTGGTTTTTGCCATACCGGTAACCATTTCTGCCAGCTGCGATTTTATGTTTCCTATGAGTACGCCGCCTAATGCCATTGCCTTTAGCAGCGGCCATGTTCGTCCTGCAGAAATGCTCCGCGCAGGTATTGTACTCAACCTGATTTCGTTCTTTCTCTTAGTGCTACTCGTGTTGCTTTTTTAGAATTAACGGGTCTTAATAAAACGCACAAGCCCTTCCGATTGCTCATTCGAAAACATACGTATGATATAGGCTGCGGGTGCCAACGCACTCAAATCGATCACCGAAGTGCTCACTTCTGAGGTCAATATTCCGGTTTG
The DNA here is from genome assembly GCA_943333015.1 of Chitinophaga pinensis. Lineage (GTDB taxonomy): Bacteria > Bacteroidota > Bacteroidia > M30B66 > M30B66 > CALQRR01. The sequence goes on from CALQRR010000233.1 coordinate 4,064, forward strand.
CTGGATACGCCCGGCAATGTCAACAATGCTGTACGACGTTGCTTTTGACAGTGCCGGATGCGTCAGGTAAAGCTGTTCGTGGGCTGGATTCGGATACGCATTCCAGCCATTGGCTGATGCCATATCGGAAGTGCTGACATCAAAATTCTCCTCAAAATAGGCTTTGAATAAAACGCTGTTCAGGTCAAGTGTGTCGAGA
>CALQRR010000234.1 GCA_943333015.1 Chitinophaga pinensis
ATCCGGAATTGAAGCAAGCGAAGGTGAAAGAGGTGATGCAGAAATCGTTTCCTTTTGTATCGCCGCAGGCCAAGCTGGAGGAAGTATCGAAACAAATCAACCGGGAAAATGATGCGGTGTTGGTGCGCGACATGCTGGGCGCCGTTCACATCATCACCAAGTACGATATTATTGAAGCATTGGGGTAACCGCGAGGCATTACCCAGCTTCTTCATCCATCGGATTGGCATTTTTGCTTCCGAACTTTTTACTCACCCATTGAATGAGCTTCTGGAGATTCTTTTCCAGGAGCTCTTTTCCTGTATCGGCCATCCGGCCCATGAGTAAACTGGCCGCAAAGCTGAGACCGCTCACAATCATGTTTTTCTTACCGTCGTCGAACGGCAACACCTGCATCAATAGGATAGAAGGATAATTCTTCCCCAGATAATCCATGCGATCGGTGATTTCTTTTTCGGTTTGACGCACTTCCATCCGCAAACGGGATTGTTCCAGCTTGAGGTCGTTAAGGTTTTCAATTTTACGCTTCTTCATCGTCTTCGGAGGTTTGGCGTTCATAGAGAATGCGGATAATGGAATCGACAATGGTTTTTGCGAAGAGCCGTTCCCGGAAAGTGAGAATGACTGCAAACATTAAAAAATAAAGACCGGCAATAATTCCAAAGCCCGCTAACTGACTGTTGAGGAGATCGCTGAGGTAATACCCGAGCATAAAACTGAGGAAGAACAATCCAAAAAAGAAAAGCAGCGCCAGAATAACACCAATGACGATGTAGGCAACCACGCGGGCAATTTTTTCAAATGCAAGCGCACGGGTCAAGTCGAGCCGGTTCTGGATGTAATCTACCAGAAGTTCGCGGAGATCGGCGAAAAAGCGGGATTTATCAGGTTCGTTCATCATCTGTTAAAGATAAGAAGAAAGCAAGTTGGTTGAATTCTCTCATTTTTTTTATCGGAAAATTTGAGATTTACCCTTAAAGACAGCGAATGAGCAAGCCATTGCAGCATAGTAGACCAAGCAAATTCCCGGCATAGATGAACGAAGCGTTCGAAGAAGCAAAGGTGTAAAAAGCTGTTATACAAATCCTTTACACAGGCTGGAAGTTCGCGATCAGCAACGGGACAATCGGGAGATCATTTTTCCTACCTTTGCCCAACATTTTACGGCTAAGTCCGTTCTCTTTTCTGCAATGGAAAACAACTCCCTCATCGCAACCGACGCAACAATCCTGTTTGCTGGTGATTCAGGCGATGGTATCCAACTTACAGGTGATCAGTTTACGACTACGACGGCTCTTTTCGGCAATGACGTAAGCACATTCCCAAACTATCCGGCCGAAATCCGTGCTCCTTTGGGCACGCTGGCAGGTGTTTCGGGTTTTCAGATAAAATTTGGTTCCGAAGAAATATATACACCTGGCGATTCGTGTGATTTGCTCGTGGTAATGAATGCTGCGGCATTGAAAGCCAACCTCAAGCAACTCAAACCCGGTGGGATGATCATTGCCAATACCGAAGGCTTTGATCCCAAAAACTTGCGACTTGCCAAGTTTCCCGAAGGAGTAAATCCGCTGGAAGATGGCTCGCTCGACAGTTATAAGCTCTATACGCTCGACGTCACCAAGATGACCAAAGCTACGCTCGAAGGAAGTGGCTTGGGCACAAAAGACATTGACCGAACAAAGAACATGTTCGTGCTCGGGTTCATTTACTGGATTTACAACCGTACACTCGAACATACCATTACCTTTTTAGAGCAGAAGTTTGCCAAGAAACCGGCTATTGTTGAGGCCAACATCAAAACCCTCAAAGCTGGGTATCACTATGGCGATACTAGCGAAACCTTCATGCAACGTGTGCAGGTGGATGCCGCTAAAATCACGCCCGGTGTATACCGTAACATCAACGGGAATCCAGCAACGGCCATTGGCTTAATCGCTGCTTCACAGAAATCTGGATTGAACCTGTTTCTCGGATCCTATCCCATCACACCCGCTTCCGACATTTTGCATGATTTGTCGAAACACAAAAATTTCGGTGTCCGCACATTTCAGGCAGAAGATGAAATTGCAGCCATCACATCGGCCATTGGTGCTGCCTTTGGCGGATCGTTAGCCGTAACCACTTCTTCGGGTCCGGGCATTGCGTTAAAAACCGAAGCCATCGGATTGGCCATCATGTTGGAATTGCCGTTGGTGATCATCAACGTACAACGCGGAGGGCCATCAACTGGTTTGCCCACCAAGACGGAGCAAGCAGATTTACTGCAAGCAGTATACGGCAGAAATGGAGAAGCGCCCCTTCCTGTGATTGCGGCACGAACCCCTTCGGACTGTTTTTATGCGGTGTATGAAGCTTGTCGGATTGCGGTGGAGCACAGCACGCCGGTATTTTTCCTCAGTGATGGGTATTTGGCCAACGGAGCCGAACCGTGGAGATTTCCTCAAGCAGCAGATCTTCCATCCATCACAGCAACATTTGCAACAGCAGAAGATGCCGAAGGAGGAAAATTCCTTCCGTACAAACGGGATGAAAAACTGGCCCGTAAATGGGCTGTTCCGGGTGTGAAAGGATTGGAGCACCGCATTGGTGGTCTAGAAAAAGAACACGAGACAGGCAACATCAGCTACGATCCCGACAACCATGAATTCATGGTGAAGCTCCGGGCTGAGAAAGTGGAGAAGATTGCTGACACGATTCCTTTGCAAACATTGGACAACGGACCTGAAAAAGGGAAATTGCTCATTGTTGGTTGGGGTTCCACGTATGGATCTATCAAAACAGCGGTTAAACGCGCGTTGGCGGATGGATACTCAGTGGCACATGCACATGTTCGTTACATTCAACCTTTCCCGAAAAACCTGGGTGAGTTGATGAAAAACTACGACCACATTCTGGTACCTGAAATGAACAATGGCCAGCTGGTGCGCATCCTGCGCGATAAGTACTTGGTTCCTGCCGAAGGATTTAATAAAATTAAGGGCATTCCTTTTTCATCCGAGGAGCTCTATTCCAAAATCATAACACTTGCCTGATATGAGCACGCTCAGTCCAGATATTGCCCCGGAAACGTTTACATCCAAAGACCTTGTCACCGATCAGGACATCCGCTGGTGCCCCGGCTGTGGCGATTATTCTATTTTGAAGCAGGTACAAACCGTGCTTCCAGAATTGGGATTGAAACGCGAAGAAATTGTGTTTATCTCCGGCATTGGATGCTCTTCCCGTTTTCCATATTACATGGAAACCTACGGAATGCACTCCATTCACGGACGCGCAACGGCCATTGCATCGGGTTTAAAAGCCACTCGCCCAGAACTCAGCGTGTGGATTATTACAGGTGATGGCGACTCGATGTCGATTGGTGGAAATCACTTCATCCACCTGTTGCGCCGGAATTTTGACGTGAATATATTGTTGTTCAACAACGAGATTTACGGCTTAACGAAAGGACAATATTCACCGACTTCGGAATTGGGAAAGGTGACGAAATCGACTCCTATGGGATCGGTTGATCATCCTTTCAACCCATTGGCTTTGGTGATGGGTGCTGATGGAACGTTTGTAGCCCGTTCGATGGACCGCGACCCGATTCATATGCGCACCATTCTCAAGCGCGCGCATGCACATAAAGGAACTTCGCTGGTGGAGATTTACCAAAACTGCAATGTATTTAACGACGGTGCGTTTGAAGTCTTTACCGAGAAAGCAAGCAAAGCGGAAGCAACTATGATGGTCGAAAATGGGCAGCCACTTATTTTCGGTGCACAAAAAGACAAGGGCATTTTGCTCGATGGCTTTACACCGCGCGTGGTTTCCTTGAATGATGTTTCGGCAAATGACCTATGGATTCACGATGAAAGCAACCGTGCCAAGGCAAATTTGTTAGTCCGCTTTTTTGATGATGCTACCATTGAAGGACATTTCCCACGTCCGTTTGGTGTGTTTTATTCGGAGCAACGCTTCACGTATGAGCAGGCATTTAACCAACAAATTGAAGACGTCATTGCCAGCAAAGGCGCCGGTGATTTGGATAAGTTACTGCGCGGACCAAGTGTGTGGGAAGTGAAGGGCTGATTGGTTTAATCAAATCACCATCTCCGGCACATCGCCATCAATCACCAATTTACCGGCGGTTGCTTTTATAATTTCTTCTACCGAAACACCGGGAGCGCGTTCGAGTAAGCGGAAACCTCCTTCGGGAAGTACATCCAGCACGGCTAATTCGGTGACAATTTTCTTCACGCAA
>CALQRR010000235.1 GCA_943333015.1 Chitinophaga pinensis
GCAATCGTGGCAGGTCATTTACCGTTGGCCGTTGGATTAGCTTTAGCGTTGAAAAAGCTGAAGAAAAAACAAATCGTAAGTTGTTTTTTTGGTGAAGGAGCTGTAGCAGAAGGTGAATTTCACGAAGCGATGAATTTGGCTTCGTTGTGGCAGGTTCCACTTTTAATGGTTTGTGAAAACAACCTTTATGCGATGGGAACAGCTATTCGATATTCCCATGCTTCGCAAGATCTTGCTACAAAAGGAAGCGTATATGGGATAAAAACAATATCCGTAGATGGGATGAATGTTATTGCTGTTATGAATGCTGCTATTGAGGCCAGAGCCTATATTATTGAACATTCGAAGCCTGTTTTTTTGGTTTGCAATACCTACCGCTTTCGGCCACATTCTATGTTCGATGCGGAACTATACAGAGAAAAAACAGAAGTTGAATATTGGAAGAAACAAGCTCCTGCAGATGCATTACTCCAATTACTAAAACAGGAAAATGCCATTACTGATGAAGAGGTTTCAGAGATGAAAACGGCCATTGAAAATGAAATGACCGAAGCCATCGATTATGCAGAATTAGGTACTTGGGAATCTGTCAAGGACTTAAAGAAATATCTCTACAGTTAAATCTGATAAATTCTTGAAATACAGCTACTCCATTTATAGGGAGTTAACAAACGATAAATCAACATTTAATGGCAATTGAATGACAATAATAGTAACTTATATAGACGTAATTGAAGTTAAAATGAATGCCTAAATCAATCATCATGAAAGCAACAATCTATTGTCAGAGCTGCAGTATGCCACTCCACAATGAAGAATCAAAAGGGACCGAAAAAGACTTCAGTAAAAATGATGAATACTGTCGTTTTTGCTATAAGGAAGGTGCATTTACAAATCCGGAAATGACATTGAAAGAAATGAAGATACATGTGAAAACGCAGATGCTAAAAATGAATTTTCCGGAGAGCGCTATACAGAATACTTTAAAGAAACTTCCTGAATTAAAAAGATGGAAAAACAAAGTCCGGAAATATGAATTAGAAGAGGGCGATTTTGCATGAAAAAAGTAATCCCCATTGGGCTTTTGGCTGGTTTGCTTATTTTAATAGTTGGGATGCTAATAAGTCAATTGTTTCAATTAGCTGCACCGGAGTTGAAAAGCGAATATGAAAACACGGAGTTGTTCAGATCAATGAACGATCCGATTATGTCCCTTTTTTACATCCATCCATTTGTTTTAGGGATGTTTTTTTCATGGGTGTGGAATTTGACTAAACGTTTGTTTATGCAACAGCACATCTGGCAAAGGGGAAGTGTATTTGGTTTAATATACTGGCTGACAACACTACCTGGAATGCTCATCTCCTTTAGTAGTTTTCAGGTTTCCTTAACAATGGTCGTTAGCTGGAGCTTGGCAGCATTAGTGGAAGGCTTATTAGCAGGCATTTTATGCGCAAAAATGATCCGGTAAAAATGAAAGATCCGGCTCAAACAATAAAAGTCACCTACCGAGAGGCACTGAAACAAGGTCTCCACGATGCACTTACTCAGGATGAACGGGTGTTTCTGGTGGGAGAGGATGTGGGTCGCTACGGTGGGTCATTTGCTGTTAGCAAAGGATTTCTGGCTGAATTTGGCGAAGAGCGAATAATGGATGTACCCCTTTCTGAGTCCGGATTTGTTGGTGCTGGAATCGGAGCTGCCATGGGCGGAATGCATCCCATTGTAGAAATCATGACGGTAAACTTCAGCCTACTTGCACTGGATCAAATTGTAAATAATGCGGCCACCTTAAGACATATGTCGGGTGGACAAATCACTATTCCACTGGTAATACGCATGAGTTGTGGTGTAGGTAGGCAATTAGCAGCGCAGCATTCTCACAGTTGGGAGTCGATATATGCTGCAATTCCAGGATTGATCGTACTGTCGGCGGGAACACATGAAGATGCTCGAGGCATGCTACTGTCGGCTATAAAAAACCCCAACCCGGTAATTTTGTTTGAGTACACCATCTTACTAAATTCTGAAGCTGAAATATCCATAAATGCTGGAGCAGTAAACATTACGAAAGCGATGAATAGAAAAACAGGAAAAGATATTTCGATTATAACCTATGGAGCAGCTGTAAATAAATGTATAACAGCAGCTCAAGAATTATTCCTGTCAGGGATTGATGCCGAAGTAATTGATTTAAGAATATTGAGACCAATAGATGATGCTACAATAATGGAATCAGTTACAAAAACTCATCGTGCACTCATCGTTGAGGAGGGTTGGCAATCAATCAATATAGGATCCGAAATAAGTGCACGAATAATGGAAAATGTATTTTATGAATTGGATGCCCCCGTCAAACGACTTGGTGGGATTGAGGTTCCCATCCCCTATCCCAAACATTTAGAAGATGCTTCCGTTCCACAAGTTGCAGATATTATTGCAGCGGTTAAATCCATAATGGGCCATGATTGAATTTCGAATGCCAAGTTTAGGAGCTGATATGGAAGACGGCACACTGACTGCTTGGAGAGTTAATGTGGGTGACTTCGTGAAAAGCGGTGATATCATAGCTGAAATTGACACACAAAAAGGATTAATAGAAATAGAATTTTTTGAAGAAGGGATTGTGGATCAACTGCTACTAAAAGTTGGAGAAAAAGTAAAAGTCGGAACGGCGATAGCGACGTTTAAGAATGAATCAACATTAGAAAAAAGTGTTAAAAAAGCGGAACCCACACGATCAGAAATCACAAAAGCATCAGAAGAAAACCCTATCCAAGAAAAAAAAGACGCTCGCATCAGAATATCACCATTAGCCAAGATAATTGCACATGAAAATAAGATCAACCTTGAAGAAATAAAAGGTACAGGTGAAGGAGGAATTATTACTAAAGAGGATGTTGAGAAACTTATAAAGACGGGAGATACAGAAAAGGAAAGTGTAAAAAAGGCATCTACAGAAAGCATCCGAATGGCTGTTGCAGCGGCAATGAGTAAATCAAACCGTGAAATACCACAGTATTATTTAACAACAACAATAGATATGGACAAAGCCATTCATTGGCTTAGCGAAACGAATGCAAAAAGAGCAATTCAAGACAGAATATTAACTGTTGTTCTGTTCATCAAAGCAGTTGCACTCGCACTAAAAAAAGTACCTGAATTGAATGCCATATGGGAAAATGGATTGATTCTAAAAAATGAAATCCATATTGGTTTTGTCGTTTCATTACGATCGGGAGGATTGATGATTCCTGCGGTACATGATGCAGACAAAAAGAACTTATCCGAAATAATGAGTTCGTTAAACGATTTGATTGAAAGAGCGCGAATGCATAAGTTAAAAAGCTCTGAATTAACCGATTCAACAATATCTATTACTGCTATTGGAGATGGAGGAGCGGAACAAGTATTTGGCATCATATACCCACCACAGGTTGCCATTATAGGATTTGGCAGTATTACGGAAAAGCCATTTGCTGAAAACGGTATGCTGGATGTTCGCTCAACAGTAAATGTAACATTGACCGGAGATCATAGAGCAACAGACGGTCATACAGGAAGTCGGTTTCTAAATGAATTAAAAAATCTTTTACAAAAACCAGAAAACCTATGAACAGAGAAGAGATACGCGTTGTGATACTGGCATTGCTAAAGAGCATTGCACCAGAGACATCGCCGCAAAATTTGAAGCCGCATGCATCTATTCGAAAAACACTAGACATCGATTCATTTGATTTTCTGCAGTTTATTATAGCATTGGATAAGAATTTTGGGATTCAGACTCCAGAAGCAGATTATGATCAATTACAAGATATGGAAGGAGTGCTAACATATATTGAGAGAAGCCTTATAGGAAAGCACACATAATACTGTTAGGTGATATTGAAATAAATAATGTGAAATAAAAGTACATGTTGAATGGACATGTTTAAATGTCCAAATGTTGCGTGAGCGATTGCGGCAAATAGCTCTGAGAGCATAAAGCCGCTGGGCTTTATGAACGAGGACTCTGGCCAAAAGCGCGACCCTATTTCAGGGGCACGCCCAGGTAATGAGAATAAGGAATGTAAAATCAATGTCCGAAGCGATCGTGGGCGCTGCGTTCTAAATGTTCACGATGATCGGGATGTGCGAGATTAATTAAAGCTTTTGCACGTTGTTCTAAATTCATTCCGAACAAGTTTACCGCACCGTATTCAGTGACAACCCAATGAATATGGCCGCGTGTAGTAACAAC
>CALQRR010000236.1 GCA_943333015.1 Chitinophaga pinensis
ATCCCTGCATTGGGCGACCAAACACGCAAAGACATTTTCGCAGAACTAGCAGTGAACGGAATGGCAGTTGCTAATCCATCACCATTGGAATTGGTCACTGTTGTGCCAGCCCATGGCTGTGCCGTTGCCGATTTGATCACCTTAACAACAGTGTTTGCTGCATCGGTTGGATCCACTTCGATCGAAGAAGCTTCCGCTCCCTCAAATCCGATGACACCATAATCTACGCCTGCTACATCAAATGTAACCGGTAGGTCCATTTGTTGAGCAAAACCCAGCAAGGAACACAGGAGGCCCAAAGCTGAAAGTAAAATTTTTCTCATTGTTTTTTGAATTTGAAATTGGGATTTACTGATGCTAATGTAATACTAATTGTAAATGCTACAAAAAGTATTTTTAATTTTGAGTTCTCAATTGTCTAGCTTTGATTGCTGCATTAAGTCATGAATTCTCATGAAAGACTATCAACCTCGCCTGCAACAGGACGATTTGTATTCCATCCCGATAGATGAATTTTTTAAATCTGCGTTTTCTGTCGACTGTGTAATCTTTGGCTATCACGAACGTGAATTCAAAGTCCTATTGGTTCAACGAGGAACCGATCCCTATGAAAACTTTTGGGCATTGCCAGGTGATCTGGTGTATCCAAACGAGAATCTTGATTCCGCCGCTACGCGGATTCTAAAAGATTTGACTTCCTTGAGCGGAATTCCTATTACGCAGGTCCAGACGTTTGGAAAAGTTGGTCGTCACCCATTGGGTCGTGTCATCACTGTTGCCTATCTGGCACTTGTGGAACCGTCAGACTTTAAACCACAGGCATCTTCCTGGGCCAAACAAACCAGTTGGCATTCTGTCAAGCTTGTTCCTCAATTAGCCTTTGACCATCAAGAGATTTTAGATGTTGCGCTGATTGAATTGAAAAGCAGAATTCTTAGGGAGAATATTTGGACCAATGTGTTGCCAGAAAAATTCACATTGACAGCATTTCAGGAAGTCTTCGAAACCATATTAGATACCGCTTTCGACAAAGGAAACTTCCGGAAAAAACTAGCGAAAATCAAATTCCTGAAAAAACTGGAAGAATCACAACAAAACGTTTCTCACCGACCTTCACTGCTTTATTCGTTCGATGAAAATAAGTTCAAGGAGATGAAGGCAAACGGATTTTCTTTTGATTTTTAACATCTAACCGATGCGAACACTTTACTCTAGGCTGTCTGTTTTTTTTCTGTTGACTTTTTCAACTTCCCTTTTTGCTCAAGCTATAAAAGTTGAAATCCGTCAAACAGAATCAGGCGACTGGCAGCTGATTCGAGGAGGAAGTCCTTATTATATTCAAGGTGCTGGTGGCGATACGCATTTGGATAAACTGATTTCCATTGGAGGAAATTCCATCCGCACATGGAGTACCGACAATGCCCGGGAAATTCTCGATGCTGCTCAGGCTAAGGGCCTCACTGTTATGATGGGTCTTTGGGTGCAACATGAACGCCATGGTTTTGACTACAACGATGCCGAGAAGGTGGCCAATCAACTGGAAGGATTTAAAAAAGTCGTTTCAGAACTCAAAGATCATCCGGCTTTGCTGCTTTGGGGCGTGGGAAATGAAGTCGATTTGGAGTACAAAAACACATCTGTTTGGGATGCGATCAATCAGATTGCCCAGATGATTCATCAAACAGATCCCAATCACCTAACCTGCACCGTAACCGCTGGATTGGATAAGGAAGAAGTCCGTTTGATCAAGGAAAAAGCACCGGCTATTGATATTTATGGGATCAATACATATGGAGATTTGGGAAATGTAAAAGCCACTATCCGCGAGGCGGGATGGAACGGGCCATATATCATCAGCGAGTGGGGCCCCAATGGGCATTGGGAAGTGAAAAAGACAAAATGGGGCGCACCTGTTGAACAACACAGCACCGAAAAAGCCAATTCCTACGCCCAACGCTATACCGATTACATAGCCGGCGACAGAAGTAAATGTCTCGGGTCGTATGTATTTCTCTGGGGACAAAAGCAGGAAACAACCTCCACGTGGTACGGTCTTTTTTCAGAAAAGGGAGAATCCTGCGAAGCGCTCGATCGTCTTGAAAAAATCTGGACAAGCAAAACACCCATCAATCAGGCTCCTGTTATAGATTCGGTTGTTGTTGCCCACATGCAGAAAGGCGACAATATCTTAATTACCGCCGAAGAGCCTTTTGACGCATATGTTAATGCTCGTGATCCGGATGGAGATGGCATTCGTTACCTCTGGCAGATCATTCCCGAAAGCACCGATATACGTTCCGGTGGTGATGCCGAAAGCGCTCCGAAAGCTTTGCCAGGCTCCGTGATTCGTAAAAAAGGTGGAGCCGCCCAATTACGCGCACCACAAAAAGAAGGCGCCTACCGTTTATTCCTCACGCTGACCGATAAAAGCGGACATTATGCCTACAGCAACATTCCTTTCTATGTGCTTCCCCGCGATCCGGATGCCAAGCCTTCTAAAGCGGTCTCTTTTAAACGGATAACACTTTAATCAGAAACTCGGCCACTTATTGTATATCTAACAAAAAGATATAGTTTTACTTTATAACCATCCACATGAGTCGTCAACCAAAGAACCTGGCTTTCGTTGCATTTCTATGCTTGATGCAGATTTCACTGTATGCCCAGTTCGATACAACGATTCGGCGGCCGAATACGGAAATGGGGATGATGCCCAAAAAAGATCCGGGTGGCTTAAAGAGCTTGCAAATATCTGGTTATTACCGATTTTACTCCACGTATCAGCGGCAGCTCGATCCGTATGTCCTCAATACGGTGACCAAAGACACCGCACTTCCCCGCAATATTTTCATTGGTGATGATAGTCAGTTGCCGAACCTATTGCTCAATATTTCTGGTAAAACGTCCGATAAAACAACCTGGGGATTTGACCTGATGATGTTTCAGTTTTTACAAGGAAACATCGGAACCAGTTACGGCAAACAAATCCCCGATTCACTTCGTCCATCCATTCAAAGCCCTTTGCTTGGAACGCGTTTGGGCTCAAGCCTGGGCATGAATCTGGGCATGAATCTCCACGGAAATTTTAAAACCAGCATCGGGGATCTTTCTGTGCATGTGGGAGGAATCCAATGGGTAGCGCTTTCGGATCTTACCATGGCCTCTTTCAAAGGCTACAACCGGTTTATGTTGTACGAACGCAACCCTTGGGATCCAACAGGGAAAAGCTTGAGCGGACGATACGATCAATATTTCGAACAAGGTTCCATCGATCAGGATACGCGTTGGGGAAACCGTGCCTTTGAAGGAGTTGTGCTGCAAGGAAAAGATATGCCGGGTAAAACATCCTTCCTCCTTATGGCTGGAAAAACCGAACTCAACGGAGGCTTTTCCCTGGTGCCCAATTACTCCTTCGGAGGAAAGCTGCGCAAAGATTTTTCTTCCAAGCGTTTTATCAGCATCAATTCACTGAATTCGCGCGCCTCCACCGACAGTCTCTCTACCGGTCATTATGGGTTTTATATGGCTACTGCCGAGTTCAACTGGGATTTCAAAGGCTGGGGAATAAAAGGTGAAGTAGGAGGGGGGAACTATTACAGCCCAACAAATACAGCCGGTTGGGGAGAAGTTCTGCAGTTTAAAATTTCCACACCTGCCGGGAAAAAACTACCACAGTTCGAACTTCACTATTACCGCATCAGTCCAAACGTTGTCAACAACAACGCTCTTTTTTGGAACACCTCCACCGTCGAATACCGCGTCAATCAATTGCCTGCAGGAAGTGTTGGTAGCTCAGCTGTGTTGCAACCCTTTAGCAGTTCTATGGTTCGGCTCGGACAGATGACCAATAACCGCCAGGGACTTTCGCTCAATCTCCAAAAATCCTTCAAAACAATCAGCTTCAGCGGAGGACTCGGGTTTGCTTCCGAATTAACACCTTCTGCTTCGGTGATCACTTACAGTCATCCGGTCAACCAGATTTCACGCTCCCGCTTTTGGCGTTGGGGATTTCCTGCCAACGTGGGCCCTTACAAACGCTACTCTGACATTTACCGTGATGTATACGAAACCGTCAATTTAAGCGACGATAGTGCCGATGTGGTGGTCTATAAAAAGCACTTTAACATGGCCGAATTGCAGACCAAATTCCGCACAAAAGTTTTGGGGAAAGAACTCTTCCTTTTCTCCCTGCTTC
>CALQRR010000237.1 GCA_943333015.1 Chitinophaga pinensis
ACCGTGGCGAAACTTCCTGTTGAACGTATAACGAGACCTTTCATAGGTGTGGAGTAGATGCTGTGAAACCCTGCATTAAAATAGGCGGGTGTTTAAAATCAAAACGCCGGTTTGGGTTGAGGTGGCGTTCCATGATACGGTTTGAGATATTCCGGTTCAAAATAGGCCAGATCAGCAAACGCCCCCAACTGATAGGACTCGTAAGCTGCGGTGAGCATGTCTGCTGCCGATAATTCCACCGGATTGTCAAAACGGGCATTGGGATGTTGCCCCAACAGCGCTTTGCATTTCTCCGCCCCATCGCCAAAGAAGGCAATCACGTGTTGATCCAGTTCGGGAAGACTCTCAACACCTAAAACCACCAGCGGATAATCGGGACGCAATCCATGTAAATCGCGTGTAAAAAGGGCTGTATATACTTCCATGCGGCGTGCATCAATCATTGGACACAAGTGCGCGTCCATTTCAGGATAGCGTTTCGCAAAGCCACTGGCAAGGGTATAAAGTGTAGAAACAGCAATCAAGGGAATGTCGGTGGCATAACACAAACCTTTTGCAGCCGAAACACCAATCCGCAGTCCCGTATATGAACCCGGTCCTGCCGAAACGGCAACGGCATTCAAGTCGGCATGGTTCCAGCCTGCCTCTTCCAGCACTTCCCGAATGAGCCGCATCAGATTCTCAGCATGCTTCAGCCCATCATTCACCACGCGCAAAGCACGCAGGTTCCCATCCTCACCGGCGGCAACCGAACAGCTCGCTGTTGCAGTTTCAATATGTAGAATCCGGATGCCGCTCACGATTTATTTCTCTTTCCGTTGATTCAACTTTTCTGTAGTGGTTTTTTCGACTTCGGTTCCTTCTTTCAACACTTTCGAGATGGCCGAATAAGGACCGGTAATTACTTCTTGTCCTTCTTTCAAGCCACTGAGAATCTGGATATAATTGTTGTCCTGTATGCCTGTTTTTACAACAATTGCCTTTGCTTTTCCATCTTCCAGAACAAACACTACTTCATTCACTTCGTCATCAGCCGCCGCTTTTTCGGTATCATCGGTTTTGTCCTCCGCCGGAGCTTCTTTCGCTTCTTTTGCATCTTTACGCGACCCTTCACTTTTCACAGCAAGCTCTTCTGGTGTGCGGGTGGTCACCGACATGATTGGAACCGTGAGCACATTCTTTTCAGCATTGGTGCGGATATCCACCGTGGCCGACATGCCCGGACGAAACGGCGACAAATTCGGGTGTTCCGCATCCAGTAAATCGGTGTAGGATTCCCGCAGGATACGGATTTTAACCGTAAAATTTGTAACCTGATCTGCACTGCTGATAGAGGCGGCTGAGTTGTTGGCCGAATTGGAAATCTCTGTCACAATGCCTTTAAACGAACGGTCTTGATAGGCATCTACATCTACATCACTGGTATCGTTGAGGTGGATGCGCACAATGTCATTTTCGTTTACATCTACGCTCACTTCCATTTCGTTCAGATTGGCTATCCGGAGTAACTCGGTTCCGCTCATCTGTGCTGTTCCCACCACACGCTCTCCCGTTTCAACATTGAGTTTCGAAACCGTTCCGTCGGTTGGGGCATAAATACGGGTGCGCGAAAGATTGTCGCGGGCTTCTTTCAAACTCGCCTCGGCACTTCGAACACTAAAATCGGATGCAATAACGGTCTGTTTGGCGGCTTCCATATCGGCTTTCGCACCTTCATATTGTGCTTGGGCAGCATCGAATTCAGCATCGGAAATAGCTTTCTGATCGTGCAACTTCTTGCTCCGGTTGAAACTGGTTTCGATGTTGATAAACGTAGCCTTCACCTGATTTTCCCGTGCCCGGGAGTTTGCCAGATTCGCCTTGGTTTGATTCAACGCCGCGGCAACACGATCGGCTACCGCCTGAATCATGTCCGGATTGATCGTTAGTAAGTGATCTCCTTTCAGAACTTTTTGCCCTTCTTTCACATGCAATTCCACAATCTCTCCCGACACATCGGCGCTGATCTTCACTTCAACCTCCGGCTGGATTTTTCCGTTTGCCGAAACCGTTTCTACAATCGTGCGCTTTTGAACAGCTTCTGCTGTAACTTCAATGGCTGTCGACTTTCCAATCCATCCGGCTTTCTTGGCTATAATTCCGCCAACAAGCAGTACAACAATGGCGATAAGAATAATCCAGGTTCTCTTTTTCATAATGTCTTAAAAAGCAATGGGTTTACCTTGGTAAAAGTCAAGAACTTTCACCCGTAATATAAATTCGTAACGTGCTTGGGCCAAGTTGCTGCGTGCACTGAGGAGCTGATTTTTTGAAGTGTTGAATTCCAGCGCATTCACCATACCCACGTCATACCGTTGTTCCATATAACTGAATGCTTCTTGCAACGCATTCACCGATTTGAGTGTTGCCTGATACCGCTCAAAAGCCGAACGTGCATCGAACCAAGCCGTTTGAATATCACGGCGAAGCTGGTTTTTTGTAATCAGATGCTGTAATCGGGCATTTTCTACCGCAATCTTTTGCTGCGATACCTGAGTCTTGGTGCGCAGTCCGTTAAAAATGGGAACATTTAACGAAAAGCCGATGGTCCGGTTGAAGTTCTGATCCAGCTGATTGTTGAATGAGGTCTTTTCATACACCGGCACATCCACATCAATTACAATGGGTTGTCCTTGAAACGTTCCCAGATTCTGCTGCTGTGAAGTTGATCCAATGATTGTACGTGAAAGTTCGGAATATCCAGTTCCGATTCCTCCAAACATACTCAACGTGGGATAATATTGTCCACGCGCTGCTTTCAAACCGCGCTCGGCACTTTTTAAACGGTTTTCGGCACCCAGAATTCCAGGTTGGCGTTCCACGGCTACCGTGAAAAGATCGCGTGCATTGTACGGTGGAAGATCGATGGCCAGCTTTTCAAAATCGGGCTTTTCAATATCAAATTCCTCTGCCGACTCCAGCGATAAGAGCTGCGCCAGTGTTAGTTTGGCCAGATCCATCCGGTTGCGGGCGGTAACAACATTGAGCTCTTCGTTTGCCAATTGGGCTTCGGCCTGCAGGAAATCTCCACGGGCTGTCCGGCCGGCGTCATACAGCAGCTTGCCGCGTGCCGATTGCTCCCGTGTTAACCGAAGTTGATTGTCGGCTATGGTGAGTAATTCATCCGCCAGAATAATCTGCAAAAAGGCATTGGTAACTTGCAATGAGATATCGTTTTTCAGCTGATCGTTGCTGTATTTTGCCGCCATCACCGAAAGCTGGTTCGACAAAATAGTCTGAGTGTTGGATAAACCTCCAAACAGATTCACGCTGCTACTCAGGCTGAAGTTTTGAGAAAGTACCCGGTTGGTTGCAAACTGGTTGGTAAACGGGTCAATGCGTCGTCCGAAATTATACGTATGGTTGGCCGAACCGTTCAGTGTTGGCAAAGTGCCTGCTTTGGTTTGAAGCAGGGTTTGTTCACTCTGGCTGACCGTTAATGAATTCTGAGCCAGCTGGTAATTGTGCTCAATGGCATAACTAATACATTCCTGAAGACTCCAACGCTTGATCGTTTGAGCGGGTAGTAGGACAGGTAAAGCCAGGAGCAGTATGGTAATCTGAACTATTCGGGATCTATTCATATAGATAATGAGCGGCATCAAAGGTAGTTTTTTGCACTTTAAAGGAGCGGATGCTTTTTGTCAAAATGTGAATCGATGAATCCCCGAATTCAACCGCTTCCGGCTGCTCCGAATCACTATCTTCGCGCCATGATGGCAGCACTTCCCGTAATTCACCTCAAACCCGGCAAAGAACGATCACTTCAGCGATTTCACCCCTGGGTTTTTTCAGGGGCCATTGCCCGCATGGATGGCGATCCGCAGGATGGCGATGTGGTTCGGGTGAAAGATCCGCGTGGACAGGTGCTCGGTGTTGGTCATTATCAAAAGGGCTCCATCACCGTGCGGGTGTTGTTTTTTGGTGATATTCTCATCAACGACGAATTCTGGAGCGAAGCACTTTACCGCTGTTTTGCCCATCGGAATCGCATTGGTCTTCCTTCCGAACAAACCAACATTTTTCGTCTGGTTCATGGGGAAGGTGACAGCTTGCCCGGACTCATTGTTGATGTGTATGGCGCAACGGCTGTCATTCAATGTCATTCGCATGGCATGTACGAAGCACGTAAAACTATTGCGGCAGCTAT
>CALQRR010000238.1 GCA_943333015.1 Chitinophaga pinensis
AGTTTGGGCGGATGCCGGGTGCAGCCTCGATGGTGCTATTTACATTGCCGTGATTGATTCCGTTACGCTTCTGCCTTGGCTCTCTCCGCAAAACTGCTGGGATGTTGGGAATCAGTTTGGACAATTCAACAATACCTGCCAGTGTAAAAGCGGAAGCCGGATGGCCAATTTTGTTTTCCGAAATGAAGGATCAACCACCGAAATGACTGCCATGCGCGACATGATCAACAGTGTTCCGAATGGACATTACATTTTGGCATACACCTGGATTTACGGGAATTATCAAACCTGGGACGAAAGTGTTCTTCAGGCATTTGAAGAGTTGGGAGCCGACAGTGTAAGGTATCTTCCAAACGAATACCCATGGATTTTTCTGGCTAAAAAAGGACATCCCGAATCGGCCATTGAGCTTATTGCCGATTCTGCCAATGCTAATCTGGTGTTGAGTGCCCCCATGTTCAACAGTTGGGTCAGTGGTGATTTTACATCAACCCTCATCGGACCAGGTTCTGGATGGGATACACTAAGCTGGAAAGCAAAGAATTTTGATAATCCGTTGGACAGTATCCGCATTCAGGTAATGGGTATCCGCGCTAATGGAACAGAAGACATCGTTCTGGAAGCAACAACCGGTTCGCAAGGAGAAGTCAATTTATCTCCCATTATTGGATCGACCGTTTATTCCTATTTGAAGCTCAATGCCTTTATGCGGGATGATTCCTTACGAACGCCCGTTCAGCTCGATCGCTGGCAGGTCACGTTTGATCCTGTTCCCGAGTGTGCGCTCAATCCACTTGCTGGTTTGTATTTATACAATGATACGATTCAACAGGGCGACAGTCTGAAGTTGGCCATTGCCATTCAGAACATCAGCCAATTGCCGATGGATAGCATGTTAGTGGCATACTGGATTCAGGATGCAGAACGAAACATTTACCCCGTTAATTATACCCGACAAAAACCGCTCGCACCGGGTGAAATTCTGTTTGACACTGTTTCTGTGTCAACCATACCGTATTCGGGTTTAAATACCATTTGGGTAGAAGCCAATCCGAACATGGATCAGCCGGAACAGTTTCGGTTCAACAATATCGGTTCGCTCAATTTCTTCATCGGATCCGATAAAATCAACCCGTTGCTGGATGTAACTTTCGATGCCGTTCATATTCTCAACGGGGATATTGTGTCACCACGTCCGGAAGTAACGATTCAGCTCAAGGATGAAAATCCGTTTTTAGCGCTCGATGATACTAGTTCGTTCCAGCTTTTCCTTCGCAAACCCTCTCAAAGCACAGCTAGTCCGGTCTACTTTAGTTCAACGCCTGAACTAAGTTTTATACCCGCATCGCTTCCATTGAACAAAGCCCGATTGGAATGGAAACCGGTGTTTCCCGAAGATGGGAAATACGATTTGGTTGTGAAAGCCCGCGACCGTTCCAACAATGCTAGTGGCTCAGTGCAGTACAGCATATCCTTTGAAGTGGTTAATAAATCCACCATCACCAACATTCTCAACTACCCCAATCCGTTCAGCACAAAAACGCACTTCGTGTTTACGCTCACCGGTGCGGAGATTCCGGATGAGTTCCGCATTCAGATTATGACCATCACAGGAAAAGTTGTCAAAGACATTCGTCGCGAAGAACTGGGGCAGATTCGGATCGGTCGGAATGTAACTGAATATACATGGGATGGCCGCGATGAATTTGGCGATCAACTGGCAAATGGAATTTACCTGTATCGCGTGATGACCTCCATTGACGGTCAGCAAATCGAACGCCGGGAGACAGGTGCTGACACTTATTTTGATCGTGGATTTGGAAAAATGTACCTGATGCACTAGTGCGTTGCAGTTCATATATTTTATCTTTTAAATAAAAATGTCCGGAATGTGCACCTTCCGGACATTTTTATTTCCAAACCTGATTGGTGTTAATTACTGATTTGATAATAAACGGGGTGGATTCCTTACATCTGTTTGGATATTTTTAAAATAGTCGGATATTGTAACCTATAAAATCAGCCAAATGAGAAAAATATACTTATCACTAGCCGCCTTGCTAGTAGGAATGGGATTAGCAAGCGCACAACGTGTCTGCGGTACAATGGAGCATCATGACATGCTTCTAAGTCAGGATGCTTCGTACTCACAACGCATGGAACAAATCGAAGAGCACACACGCAACTTCATTACCAATGGGAATGAGCGCGTGGTTGTGACAATTCCGGTTGTTTTCCACGTAGTTTACAACACCGCTGCTCAAAACATCAGCGATGCTTTATTGAATGCACAGCTTGCTCAATTGAATCAAGATTTCCGCAAACTGAACAGCGATATTTCATTAACACCTTCGTTGTTTTCAGGTCTAACGGCCGATATGGAAATCAATTTCTGTCTGGCACAGCAAACTCCAACAGGAGCAGCAACAACAGGAATCATCCGTAAATCAACAACGACAACGGCGTTCTCTACCAACGATGCGATGAAAAAATCATCCACAGGTGGAGACGATGCATGGGATGCTACCAAATACCTGAATCTTTGGGTATGTAACATGAGCGGTGGTATTCTTGGTTATGCACAATTCCCTGGAGGAGCTGTTGCAACTGATGGTGTAGTACTTCAGTACAATGCTGTTGGAAGTCGCACAACACCAGGTTCAGCAAGTCCATACAATTTGGGTCGTACAGCAACACACGAGGTTGGTCACTGGCTTAATCTTCGCCACATTTGGGGTGATGCAAATTGCGGATCGGATTTAGTAAATGACACGCCAACGCACACAACTTCTAACTACGGTTGTCCTGCCTATCCAAAAACAAACACATGTTCTGGTGGTGGAACAGAAATGACGATGAACTACATGGACTACACCGATGATGCGTGTATGTATATGTTCTCTGCAGGTCAAAAAACCCGTGCACAAGCCCTTTTTGCAACAGGCGGCTCACGTATTGGCCTTACTACCTCGAATGGTTGTTCTGCTCCTACTGGAGGAACAACGTGTAATGTACCCGCTGCTTTGGCATCTTCTTCTGTAACTGCATCAACTGCCAGCCTCAGCTGGGGTGCTGCAACAGGGGCAGTTACTTACAGCTTGCAATACAAAACATCAACTGCTACTACTTGGACAACTGTTTCTACTTCATCTGCTAGTTATTCCCTTACAGGTTTAACGGCTTCAACTACGTACAACTTCCAAGTTGCATCTGTGTGTAGTGCAGGAACAAGCGCTTATTCTGCAGCTGGTTCATTCACTACATCTGCAACAGCAACAACATGTTCAGATACGTGGGAAGCGAATAATACGACCGGTACAGCCAAAACCATCACGGTAGCAACAAATATTCAAGCTACAATCGGAACATCAACGGATAAAGATTACTTCAAGTTTTTAAATACATCAACAAAGAAAAACATCAAAGTAACGTTGACAAACCTTGTCGCAGATTACGACTTGAAACTGTACAAAGGAACAACGACATTGGTAGGCACATCTGCAAACGGAGGTACGACTTCTGAGTCCGTTATCTACAATACGACTACAACTGCTGCAACATACTATGCGTATGTTTATGGTTACGGTGGTGCATTCAATGCAAGCAGCTGTTACACACTCCGTGCAGAAATCAGCGGAACTAGCTTTGTGCGGCTTTCTGGTGAAACAGAAGTGGATGAATCATCTGTTTTAGAAGGAGCCCTTTCTATCTATCCAAACCCAAGCAACGGAACCTTGAACATTCGTCTTCAGCCAGAAGCAGATTTGGATCAGACGGTAACTGTTTACAATCACCTAGGACAATTGGTAGAGTCTTTCGAGATGAGCTTTACAAAAGAACAACCTGCTGTTGAGATTCGTTTGAATGATCTAACAGATGGTATCTATTTCGTTCGTGTTTACGATGGCAACACCGTTCAAACACGTAAAGTGATGCTTCGCAAATAATCTGCAAGCATTGCATTTAAAAGCGCTGCACCTTAAAAGGTGCAGCGCTTTTTTTATGCAAACATCCCAACGATGCTCAATGCTACCCTAAGCATCCCCGGATTTCAATCCAGGGTGACTCCAAAACGAAAATGCACCCTGGCACCATTAAGCGCTCCGTACTGAAGTACGGAGCTACCGCAAACCCGAGGAGCACCATACCACCAAGAAGCACCACGGATTTCAATCCGGGGTGC
>CALQRR010000239.1 GCA_943333015.1 Chitinophaga pinensis
TAAGTTCTTTGACTAGATCGCCCTAAGAAAACCTGAAAATTGGAGTTCTTGCAGTAAAAACGGTACGGAATTAAAAAATGGAGATGTAAGTTCCCTCTGAAAATCAGCGCGCTTTGGAAAGTGTGAACCCAAATGTGGTTCCGATGCCGAGCGTACTTCGCACATTAATAGTTTGATTGTGCGCCTCGATGATGTGTTTAACGATGGAAAGCCCCAAACCAGTGCCACCGATATCGCGGGAGCGGCTGCGATCTACTCGGTAGAAACGTTCGAACAAACGGGGAATATGTTCCTGTGAAATGCCAATGCCGTTGTCGGTGACTTCCACCAGGATGTTTTCATCCATGTCGTAAAAGGAAACCTTGGTCTCCCCGGTTTGCCGACTATATTTAATGGAGTTGACGAGCAAATTACTGATCACCTTTTGAACGCTTTCCTTGTCGGCTTTCACGTAAATAGGTTTGTCGTATGTCTCTTTGAAGACAAGTTTGACATTGCTTTATTCGGCACTGTACTGGATGCTCGACATAGAGTCGCGGGCCAGTTCCACGATGTCGAATTTTTCTTTGTGGAGAATGAGTTGGCCGGATTCGAACTGGGTGATAATTTCGAGATCTTCCACGATACTCACCATGCGTTCGACCGATTTTTCGGCGCGTTCGAGGTAGGTGCGGTTGATGGAAGGATCTTCGAGGCCGCCTTCGAGCAAGGTCATGATATAGCCTTGAATATTGAAGATGGGCGTTTTGAGCTCATGGCTCACATTACCCAGGAATTCGCGTCGGTAGTTCTCGAGGTTCTTGAGGTATTCGATTTCTTCCTTCTGATCTTTTGCCCAGGCTTCCACGTCTTTGTTTACCGCAGCGATGATATCGGTATTGAGGTCGACCGATTTGGGTTTTTGCCCTTTTTTAAGCTTGAGTTGGTGAATGTTTTTGTAGATGAGTTTAATTTTCCGGTAGATGAACCGTTCGACGGCAAACTGAAACAGGAAAAACGAAAGCACAAAGGTGATCACCATCACCACGATAGGAACCCAGAGAATGTAGTATTTATGAAATACGTATTCGGAAATACCTACAAGAAAGCCTACGCAGACGGAGAACCAGAATGCGAGGTACAACGAAAGACTGCGCGGCGTAGAGGTGTTGAGCCGTTGCGCAAACGTTAACTGGGGAATTGCTTTAGAATTCAAATTTATATCCTACTCCTTTTATCGTGCGAATATACGCATCCCCAAGCTTTTCACGCAGCTTCCGGATATGAACATCAATGGTGCGGTCGCCCACTACCACGTCATCCCCCCAAACGCTTTTAAGGATATCTTCCCGGGTGAAAACTTTTCCAGGACGGGATGCCAGCAGTGCAATGAGTTCAAATTCTTTTTTAGGCAGGTTGATGGAAACACTGTCCTTCACAATCAGGTATTTTTCCCGATCAATCAGAAAACCGTTTACTTCCATTACTTCTTCGGCTTGCGCATTGCCTTTGCGGCGAAGCAGTGCCTTTACCCGTGATACCAAAACGCGGGGCTTGATGGGTTTGTTGATATAGTCGTCGGCACCAGCATCAAAACCGGCTATTTGAGAATAGTCTTCGTTACGAGCGGTGAGAAATGCAATCAGGACATCTTTCAATTCCGGTGTTTCGCGAATCACGCGACAGGTCTCAATGCCATCGAGGTCTGGCATCATCACATCGAGAATAATTAACTGCGGACGTTCCTGTTGGGCCAGACGAATGGCTTCTTTTCCATTTCCCGAGGTAAAGACTTCAAATCCTTCCTTTGTGAGGTTATAACTGATGAACTCCAGAATATCCGGCTCGTCATCTACCAAAAGGATCTTCGTTTTCTCCGTGCTCATAAGTCTGTTTTTCAATCTGTTTGCAAAAGTACGGTGCTTCCGGATTTTAACGTTAAGTCGAGGTTATGAAATTAACACAATTAATTGGCTATACGGAGGGTTATCTGCTGTAAAATCACCGCATTGTATTTTTCCACGAAACACAGCAGGTAAAAATCATCCCAGATGAAATGAGAATTACGCATGTGAATGCCCATCAATCAAACACGTTTCTCTTTCCATTTTCCACCGCGCATGTACAACCAAGAAATGACTCCCAGGGCGAGAAAATAATACGGCTCGGTCAACCAGATAACGTGCACATCGGCTTTTAAATAAATCCCCAGAAACCAGGCAACGAGGAGATACGATGCGATAGTAATTGTTTCGATGAGCAAGGATGTTCGGGTGTTTCCTGAACCGGTTACGCCACTGTACCAGGTCATGGCCGGACCAAAAAACGACAAGGCCAGCGTGATCACATACAGGGTGGGAATGCTGTCGCTGATGAGTCCGTTTGCATCTTTATTTTCGACAGCCAGCCCTAAAACGAGTTCCGGAATAAAGATATTGAGCACTAAAAACGGAAAAACCAAGACGAGCGAAAGCCACGTAATTTTTCGCAACAAAGGGAGAACATCGGCAAACCGGTTTTCTCCAATGGTAAACGACACCATGGTATTGGATGCCGAACTTAATCCCCAGAAGGGAACCATTTGAAACATATATATGAGTCGGATGATGACCGAAACTGCTAAGGCCCGTTCGCCACTTTGTTCAATGATGATGAAGAAGAGGAACCAGCCGGCATGTGATACGAAATTTTGAAACATGACCGGTGAGGCAATGGAGCTGATGCTGCGCATGACATCGGGTTGCCATTTCCAGGAGCGGAAAAGATTGTATGTATGATGATACCGTCCCAGAAAAGCATGCAGGGCAAACCAGAGAAGACCAATGATTTCAGAGAGCGACGATGCAATTGCCGATCCGCCAATGCCCAAAGCCGGCATTCCCCAGTTTCCGAAAATCAATCCGTAATTGAGCGCCATATTGGATATTGCCATGGCCACAGTACTCCAAATGATGACAGCTGTGCTGGAAACACCAATGAAAAAAGCCCGATACGCCAGATTTACCAAGGCAAACGTAATTCCCCAGGCACGGTTGTCGAGGTATTGAATGGCCGCTGCGTATACCGCCGGAGATTTCACGAGTGATTTCAGAATGGGTGGCCCTAAAAATTCCATTCCCAACCAGAGAATGAGGGACATACCCAGCAGAAAAAGTAAACTGTTATCGAAAATATCACCGATAGAATGGTACTTCTTTTCCCCATGGCGCCGTGCAATCAGGATTTGAACTCCGGTGGAGAAACCTAATCCAAGAATGTAAACCGTGGTGTAAAAAAGACCGGCCAATCCAACAGCTGCGAGCGATACTTCATCGACCCGGGCCATAAAAATAGCATCCGTTGCCAGAATCACATTTTGTGCGATGCCTCCGACAATGATCGGAAAAGCAAGTCGCATAATACGACCGTAAGAAGTGGCAGATGAGTAAGAAGACATCGGTTTGAGAGTTGCCGTTTAGCGCACGAGCACAACCAACCCTTTGAGGTATTCTCCCTCGGGATGATAAATGCTTACCGGGTGATCGGCTGGTTGGGTGAGCTGATGCAGAATGACCACTTCCCTACCCGCTTCAATGGCTGCAGCAGTAACGGTATTGCGGAAAAGTTCCCTGTCGACCACCTGAGAACAGGAGAAAGTGAACAGCAAACCATCGGGACCAATTTGTTCCATGGCCATGCGGTTGATACGCTTGTAAGCCTGAACTGCCCGGTGACGCGCATCCTGATGTTTAGCAAATGCCGGCGGATCAAGAACAATCACATCGTATTCGCCTTGATTGGATTTCAGCCAATCCAACACATCGGCGACAATGGCCTGATGGCGTTCTTCCGAAAAACCGTTGAGTTCGATGTTTTTCCGGGTGAGCTCGATGGCTTTTTTTGAACTGTCGACCGAATCCACGCGCGGGGCTCCTTTTGCCAGAGCATACACCGAAAATCCTCCGGTGTAACAGAAGGTATTGAGAACCGTTTTGTCTTTCGAGTAACGACCTAGTAACTCGCGGTTGTCGCGCTGATCAATAAAGAATCCGGTTTTTTGTCCTGTTACAAAGTCAATGTGAAAGCGGTGTGTATTTTCGAGATAGATTTCATCAGTCAATTCACCCACTAAAAATGCGTTTCCACCTTCTTTGCCCAAGGCCTCCGATGATTTGTCGAAAACGTGTTGGATGATA
>CALQRR010000240.1 GCA_943333015.1 Chitinophaga pinensis
AAGACCGAATTCGCGTGTGCGCCCCATCGATCCAAAGAAATCGGCTTCGGCAGAATGCAACATGGATTCGATCGGTGCATCGATTAGAAAAATTTTAGCAAACCGATAAATGGCCGACCATGTTCGCTGTGAGGCGCTTGTGTCAGGCCGCCAGCGAACAGGAAGCAGACTGTCTTCCCAAGATGTCAGTTGTTTTTGAAGTGTCAATATAGATGGAACGCCCGCCGCAGCAGTCATGGGCCAATCGAGCAAAACATTGTATTGGATGCGGTCGCTGTAGCGGATCTTGAATTTCCGAATTTTTCGTGGGGCTCTGGGTGGACGTAAAACAGCACCATCTTTCAGAGCCCGCTGGTTCGGATCTTTGAAAAGAGAGTCCTGCCAGAATTCGGTTGTGTCTAACCGGATCGTATCCTTTTTAGGCTTGATCGTATCGCGGTATGCCGGCTGAGTCCTGTTGGGGACTTGCGCCATTACACTGGCTGGAATAAGTAATATAATCAGGAGGAGAATTCTTCTCATGCGTTCTTCTGGGCGGATACAAAACTATCCAAACTCAGCGAAATTCAAACACCTACATGCATTGAGTTTCCAACAGGCTAATTACCAAGTAATTTAACCGAGATGTTTGAGTGCTTCTTTGCGACTTAGCGGAGAAAGTGGGTTGTTTTCAACAAATGAAACCACCTTTTCAGGTGCATATTTTGCATATTCACGTAAACTCCACCCGATTGCTTTGCGAAGGAAGAAATCTTTTTCAGCTAGCAATGGGCGAATCAGTGAAAAAAGTAATTCAGCATCGGTGTCTTGTTTGTACTTGAGTTGTACAAGTAAACTCGCTCTCTGCAACCAAAAATCGGGATCCGCGTTCCAACGTTTGCAGGTTGGGACGAGAAGGTGTGGATATTTTTTACAGAGAAAGCCTGATAAATTGGGGCTGATAAAATCGATCGAGTCCCACCAGGAATGAACGCGCATCATCTTTTCAAACACATGGATATCTGATTCACGAAAGTGTTTGCGTTGATGAAACAAACATTCCATCGCGAAGTAGTGATATTCGCGAACGGGTGTTTCCCAAAACAGAGGGACGAGCGTGTCGAGGATTTCAAGTGTTGGTTTTTCAAACCGGTTAAATAATTCCTGTGTGATGCGTGCACGGATAGGTTTGGGGATGCCTATGAATCGGAAATTATTTTTCATGTAGGCTTCCATTGCAGCTGCGCGGACAGGGTCTTTAGCTGCATCAAATGCTTTCCGGACTTCCATGAACCATTGCTCAGCCGAAAGGTGTTTTTTCATGCCTACAAGATACACGCAACCGTTACTCAAAAAAAAACACCCGGATTTCTTCGGATGTTTTCATGGTTGGGTAATCGTTTATTGTTTTGCGAACTGAATTTCAGCCGCTAGGCGCACATCTTCGCTGACCAATAAACCGCCACTTTCGGTAACGGCATTCCACGTAAGTCCAAAATCTTTACGATTGATGACAGCCGATACAGTGAAACCAGCTTTTATATTTCCATAAGGATCTTTTGCAATTCCCCCCAGTTCTGCTTTCAACGTTACCGGTTTGGTTATATCCCGAATGGTCAGTGTTCCATGAATACTGAATTCTTCTTCGTTTATCTTTTCAACGGATGTCGAAGTGAAAAACAAATGCGGAAATGTTGCAGCACTAAAGAAATCATCCGATTTCAAATGTCCGTCGCGTTGCTCATTGCCGGTAGTGATAGAATCAATTGCTGCGCGAAAGGTTATCTCGGCAGTTGAAAAGTCGTTTTCTTCTGTGCTAACTTCTCCCTCAATAACTCCAAAGTGACCTGTCACGGTGGTAATCATCAGGTGTTTTACTTTGAATTGTAATTCGCTGTGGGTAGGATCGAGGATCCATTTTGTTGAACTCATGGTTGCTTTTATTTGAATGTGTGTTTACATGTTCATGGGGACTTCCATCACCAAAATTTCTGCATTTTCCGTTGCCTTCAGCGAAAGAGCATCTGTATCCCAAACCCCCATGCCGTCACGTTGCTCAAGCAGGGTGTCATTTACTTGGACGCTTCCTGAAATGACAAACATGTAAATACCGTTGCCTGCTTTTTTTAGGAGATATGTTGTGCCTTCGTTTTTATCAAACTGTCCTAAATGAAACCAGGCATCCTGATGAATCCAAACGCCAGCATCAGTGGCATTGGGAGAAAGTATTTGTTGCAGTTTGTTGTGGCGATCTGCTTTGGGGAAACTCAGCTGATCATACCGTGGTTTGACGTCGCGTTTGTTTGGATATACCCAGATTTGAAGAAAGTTAACAAGCTTATCTGCATTGCGGTTGTATTCCGAGTGGGTGATTCCTGTTCCAGCACTCAGCACTTGCACATCGTTCTCTTTTATCACTTGGATGTTCCCCATGCTATCGCGGTGTTCTAAGTCGCCTGAAAGGGGAATGGAGATGATTTCCATATTGTCGTGCGGATGCGTTCCGAAGCCTCTGCCGCCGGTAACTCGATCATCATTTAAAACCCGCAGCACTCCAAAATTCATACGTTCTGGATTATAATATTGTGCAAAGCTGAAGGAATGGTGTGTATCCAGCCATCCATGATCAGCATGACCACGTGTAGCGGCACGGTGAATGATACTGTTCTTCATGATTTCGTTTTGTGTTGGGGGGAGGTGATTGAATCCAATGGTATCTGGGTCATTCATTTTTTCTTTAACGTCTGCGCTGAGCCTACTGGCTCCGGCTATTGCTCCAGCTCCTAAAATGCCTTTGCGAATAAAGTCGATGCGTTTCATAAGTCGTTAATGTATGTATGTACAGCAAATGTATTTACATTTAAAATAGCAGGATGCTTTGATTTTAAAAACTGCGTTGATTATTTCGGTAATATTTGAATTTCAATACGATAGAGTTAAAACAAAAAAGGCTCCCCGAAACCGGAGAGCCTTTTTTATACCGTGTTGGAAGATCAATGTGCGATCACCATACGAATTGTTTTGCGGGAATCGCCTTTTGTAAGCGTTACCAAATACAAACCGTTTGCAAGGCTATGTGTTGGAATAACATTTACAGCTGTTCCATTGAGAGAAGCACTCAACTGCAGTTTACCTGCAAGATCATACACCTGCAATGTGGCAGAACCCTGACCTGAAAGAGCAACCGTAATGTGCTCGTTTGCAGGATTCGGGAATACGCGGAAACCTGCGTTATCCATATCCGCAATTCCAGTAGCATCGTCCTGAACTGTTACCTCAAATGTGGTGATTGTTGTACATGTAGCATTGCTGGCAGTAAGAGTAACGGTGTAAATACCAGCCTGTTCGAACACGTGGCCAGCCACCTGACCGGTTGCATCATCACTTCCATCTCCGAAGTTCCAGCTTAGGTTTTCGGCACCAGAAGTTACAGCGGCAAATGAGGCATTGACATGCGGCTGAACCAGTTGATCACCTGCGATGTTTGCTGTGATGCCGTTCATGCTTTCAATCGCTGTAACTAATGTGGCATGGTAACCATCTGTTGTTGTTAATGCAAGGGTATAGCTTCCTGCAGCAAGATGTTGAACAACGGTTGCTCCGTTAGCAATGCCTGTAGCCACAACCTGATTGTTGGTGTTGCTCAACGTGTAGTTCCATTCGCCTTCCGGTGCAGTAATATTGAGTGTTCCATCATTCATCGAGCAGCTTTCGTCCGATTTGCTGATGTTAACGGCTGGCATAAAGTGTAGGAAGAATCGCTCAGAACCGTTGGTTTCATTTTCAAGATTGAACACATAATCACTCACACGAAGATTGTGCATCTCAGTCGATTCACGGTCTTCCAAATAAACCAATACCGTAGGATCCAAATTATCCATACGAGCAAGGCTGATCGTATGCATACCTGGACGGTTTGCAACTACACCTAATGGAATAATACGTTCCGCTGTGATCGATTCCCAAGCTTGGATGGCGTATGATTCGTTGTCAAGTGGTGTGTAGAGTCCGATGTTCTCATTTCCAAACATCTTCTTGGCATCATACTGATCATCTTTGGCGTCAGTTGCTCCTGGAAGGAAAGCCAACAATGTTTCGTTGTACTGTCCGTCAAAGTTTTTCAAGCTCACCCACATTCTGCTTAACGATTCATTGGCTTCGAAGAAGAACGCAT
>CALQRR010000241.1 GCA_943333015.1 Chitinophaga pinensis
TGTAAGGCGAGGTTTTGTAGGGCGTCTCTTCCACGTCCTCTTTCCGGCAGGCCGTGAAAAGGATCATTGTGCTGCAACACAGGAGGAGTATATGCTTGATCATGTAATTATTTGTTTTGATGAAACTCTGGATTGCTCAAGAATTGCTGGTCACTCAGGCTCTTAATGAATTCTAAAAGATCTGATTTCTCTTGCTCCGTGAGCCCCAGTGGACGAATTAACGGATTTTTGCCCGGAAAGTTTTGGCCCCCGGAATTGTAATGTGCGATCACTTCTTCCAATGAATGCAAGCTGCCATCGTGCATGTAGGGGAATGAATATGCGGCATTTCGGATAGAAGGTACTTGAAATTTCCCCCGATCTTCCGGCAGTAGGGTAATGCGCTGGCGACCGGTATCGGCAACTATTTCAGAAATGTGATTCGACTGAAAACTATAATTGGTGTAGTTGAAACCCGAATGACATTGTGAACAATCTGTTTTGTTGCTGAAGAACAGTATTCCTCCGCGTTTGGCCGATTCGCTTACAGCATCTTCTTTGCCTTGATACTGAAACTGGTCATACGGAGATCCCGCACTGATAAGTATTCGTTGAAAACAGGCTAGCGCATGTAGCATTCCATTGACAGTTGCCGTATCGTTGAAGGCCGTCCGGAACAGCTGTTCATACATCGGGTGGCGGTTTACGCGCTTGATGATTCCCTGCATATCCATATCCATCTCCACATGCGATGTGATAGCATTGAGCGGAACTAATTCCAATGTTGTTACACCACCATCCCGGAAATACGAAGGATTCCAGGCCAGATTAAACAATGGTTGGACATTGCGGATGCCCAAACGACCATCTATCCCAATACTTATGTTCTGAGCATCTGAAAACGCATGTTCTTGTTGATGACATGAATTGCAGGAGATACTCGAATCTCGGGAGAGGATCGGATCGTAAAACAGCGTTTTGCCTAGTGCAATTTTAGCTTCAGTAAGCGGATTATTCGCTGGTAGAATGGGTTCAGGAAATCCTGTAGGTGTTGGAAATGGGAAGGTTTTCGTATCTGGAATCGAAGCATCTTTGGCACAGGAAGCCAGAAGGATACTTGCAAAAAGAAAAATTCCAGAAGCTTTCATAGTTCTTATTGCTTTCGGATGGCATCACCCAAATTGTTGATCACCTTTTGGGCCAGTTCCAAATCGTCTGTCGTATGTGTAAAGTACTTTTGCACCATGTCAATTGTATCGGATGGTGTCCGAAACACGTCATTGACTTCAATCTTCAGGTTTATAGTGGTTTTTTGACCTTTCGTAACCACAGTATTTAAACCCGATATGGAATGCACCGCATATAAGGTGTCTATTCCAGAATGATAGAAAAAGGAATAGGCAGGATCCTGATTTTGTGCCGCGCTGGTGTCAATCCGACCTTCCAGTTTGGAGAATATATAACCACTTGCCCACGTCCAGTACATGCCGGCATAGATACTCAACGGATGGTCCATCGGATATGCTGCAGGGTTAAAATTCGGGTTAGCTGTTCCGTTCAGATCTTGTTTTACACCCATCCCAAAATTAACCTGAGAAATGGTTCCTTCCTTGGATTCCAGTGAAATGGAACGGTCGTTTAACGAAAAGTCGACCAGGGCAATGTCTTTTGTTCCCAGAACGCTTGAGCCATTCTGTACTTGAATGTTGGACAGGTAAAATTTGAATGTTTCATACCGCATCCGTAAGCCGTTGGGGCCGATGAAATTCTGATTGACATTAAACACCTCGCCATTCATCGTAGGAATGAAACGGATCTCAACGGTTCCCGTGGTTTTTTCTGGTTCCGGTTCGATGACCTGTTCATCTTTTTTACACGAAGCAATGCCAAGCACACTTGCTGTTAGAAGAAATAAAAGGATGTTTTTCATAGGTTATTGATCAGTCCGAATTCCTGAAATGATGTTGCTTCTAACCGCTGCAGAAAGTGGAAAGTTTGAAGATGATTGTGTTGAATTATCTGTTTCTATATTCAAACCAATAAATACGTGTGCCAGATCAATCAGGAGGTTGATTTCCATATCACCGCATGCGCTCAGAGTGAAAGGAGATGCAAAACTAAGGTTGATGTTGGATACGTAGTTTTTATCGAGGCCGATGTGATACGTGAAAATCGATCCTGGATTGCTGGCCGTGATGGATTCAGTAGAGTATCTTCCTTCCATTACTGCGAAAATATAACCTTGATTCCAGCTCCAGTGCATCGAGGGAACATGAAACGCCAAAGGATGTCCAACGGAATACAGTGTTGGATCTCCATGGTTTCGAATAGAATCAATCCCAAAATCTAAACGCATACCCGTATAATTGCCTTGCTCAAATTTCCCAAGTACGGCTTTGGTATTTGTAGGCGTAATAAACATGATGTCATTATCTGACCGAACTGCTAATGTGTCTTTCATCAAGGCCATGTTCGAAATGAAAAACTGAACAGTTTCAAATGTTACATGATGACCATCGGCCAATACATAATCTGTATTCAATGCAAATGGAAGGTCATTGAAGACCATGCGGAAAGAGGCTGAGATTTCTTTAGGCGATGTGCTCAAGCAAGGGTCGACTTCTACAATGGCCTCATCTTTTTTGCAAGATGTTAGCAGGAGAGAAAACGTAAAAAGCAGCAACAGTGGGTGTTTGATTGTCATAAGTTATAGTGGAATTCCAACACGTTTGTAAATGAATTGCAACAGCCAGATTGGACCGATGAGTAGAAACTGAATGTCTTTAAGAAAGGATGGTTTTTTTCCTTCGACGTGGTGTCCATAAAACTGTCCGATCCAGGCAATCGCAAAAACAATAAGTCCGATAGACCAAACGGGTATAGGAGAGGAAAGTTGAATCGCTTGAGCAAAAAATCCCATCAGCGAAAAGATCAGTGCCATTCCAATGGCCAGCGTAGGGGAGAGCAACACATAATAGAACACGGCAAGAAACATCACGACGTATGCGTAATTTAAACCGAAATCAGTCAGAATGCCGGGAGAAGGAATGCTCCAGAGAAGTAATACAATGCTAAAGACAATACTGGGCACACATATCCAGTGAATAGTTTTGTTGAGTGTGTTTTGATGACTTTCACTGTATTCATTCAGCCAGTCGGAAAGTTTTTTCATGCCATCTTCTCTAACATTCAACCTGCAATTTACGAAATATCAAGCAGGTAATTCTCTTAGATTTCAGGGCAGACCTGCTTGTTTTTGAATCCTGAAAAATTCCTTAGTTTTGGCTCCAATAAACGGATGAGGCTCTGTTAGGCAGCTTTTGCATATCTCCGCAAGGGTTTCCAAACAATCGTTTCATTCCTCAGGAGTGTCATAGCATACCGGATGAACCAGAAATCCGGAACAATACATTAGAATCACATGGGAAGAGCATTCGAATTCCGACGAGCACGCAAAGAAAAGCGCTGGAGCAAAATGGCGAAAGATTTTGTCAAGATGGGCAAGCAATTGTCGATGGCGATAAAATCAGGCGGACCGGATCCGGAAACGAACCCCACCTTGCGCGTGGTGATTCAGAATTGCAAGGCGATTAACATGCCGAAAGACAATATCGAATCGGCCATCAAGCGTGCTTCTGCCAAGGATTCTAAAAATCTGGATGAAATTGTTTACGAAGGATATGGGCCGTATGGAGTGGCTGTGTTAGTGGAAACGGCTACCGACAATCCGATTCGGACTGTTGCGAATGTGCGCATGTATTTTTCACGTTCCGATGGCGCTTTGGGAAAAACAGGGGCACTCGATTTCATCTTTGACCGCAAAGCCGTTTTTACGCTGGGCATGGAAGGACTTGATCTGGAAGAATTAGAGTTGGAGCTGATTGATTTTGGGTTGGAGGAGATTTTTGAGGAAGAAGGTCAGGCCTTCATTTACACTTCCTTTAAAGATTTCGGTGCGATGTTGCATGAGCTGGAACGCCGCAAATTGAATATTATCAGTTCCGAACTTGTTCGCTTGCCCAATAGCACAGTTGAACTCACGCCGGAACAGGAAGAGGAGATTAACACCCTGGTGGAGAAAATGGAAGACGATGACGATGTGTTGCATGTCTTTACCAATATGAAATAAGCAAATTACCTGCTTACCACGAGTCGTTGACGGGAAA
>CALQRR010000242.1 GCA_943333015.1 Chitinophaga pinensis
ACATTTCAACAAGCATCCATTTTTCTAAAATCCGAAGACAGAGCACTACGTCAGGAGGTGTATGAAAAAATCAACCTGCGTCGCAAGCATGATCAGGAAGAACTTGATTCATTGTTTGATCAACTCATAAAATTGCGACATCAAGTTGCACTAAATGCAGGTTACAAGCACTTCGGAGATTATATGTTCGATGCGATGGGACGCTTCGATTATACCGCACAACAGTGTTTCAACTTTCACAAATCAGTAGAGGATTTTGTAGTTCCACTGGTGGAAGAGTGGGAAGAAGATCGTCGATTGAAACTGGGTGTTGAAAAGCTGCATCCTTGGGATATGGAAGTCGACATGGACAAGAAGGAGCCATTGGAGCCTTTCCTAAACAGTCGTGAGCTTATTGACAAAACGATAGAATGTTTTTCCCGGATAAAGCCCGTATACGGCGATGTGATTCATCGGATGGATGTTCAGGGGCATCTCGATCTGGACTCCAGGTTAGGAAAGGCCCCAGGTGGATATAATTACCCCTTGTATGCCTCTGCCCTGCCCTTTATCTTTATGAATGCGGCAGGATCTGTTCGGGATATGATTACGATGATGCATGAAGGTGGTCATGCGCTTCATTCTTGGCTGAGTAAAGATCTTGAACTGACTGGGTTTAAAAACACACCTTCAGAAATTGCGGAAGTGGCTTCAATGGCCATGGAATTAATTTCGATGGAACATTGGGATGTTTTTTTTCCTGACAACGATCAACTTGTGCGGGCGCGTCGTTATCAATCTGAAAAAATCATTAGTATTTTGCCTTGGATAGCAACGGTTGATGCTTTTCAACATTGGATTTATGAAAATCCTAATCACACGCGTGAGGAACGCCGAGATGCCTGGGTAAACGTATACCGACGGTTTTCCGGAAAAATTATAGACCGGAGTTTATATCCTGATTTTGAAGAAACGGCCTGGCACAGACAACTTCATATTTTCGAAGTGCCGTTTTATTACATCGAATATGGGATTGCTCAGTTGGGAGCTATTGGAGTGTGGAGAAACTACAAAAAGAATCCTGAAAAAGCACTCGAAGCATATGAGAAGGCTTTAAGCTTAGGATATTTAAAAACACTTCCAGAATTGTACGAGCAAGCAGATATTCGCTTCGACTTCTCGGCCGACTCTGTAAATGAACTGCTTGAATTTGTCCGTCAGGAAATTAAATCCTGAGAATCAAAACTTCAAACGCATCTGCACCCGAAAGTCCGATCGGCGATGCCCCTGCACTTCCGTTAAACCAGACCCAGTGGAATCTCGATTGGTATAATAGAACTGGGCGTAACGAAACCAAATATCAATTTTGCGCGTCAGGTCATACTGAACGGTGAGATAGGTGCGCGTTCCTTTAAAGTAATAGGCTGGGATTGAAAATGAGTACAGAACATCACTTTCGTATGCATAAACCCGCGAATTATATCCATCGGTATCGAAGAGTGCATACCGAAATGAAAATGTAACAGGCTTACTTAATGGCTTGTAAACAATATCCTGCAAAATAACATACCCATTTTCAGTTGCGTGATTTGGTTGGTTGAAAGAGACAAATTCAACCCTATTACGTAATTTAAACGAAGGCGAAATTTTATAAGAAACATCAAAGCGATAGTTTTGCTGATGCTGACCGATGGGATAATCAATGTCCAGATCATCATCGCTGGAAATATTTCGTGAACGAATTCTATCACGGTAACGAAAATACATATCGACCGTTTTCGACGGAGTATAATTCACCTGAATCAGACCGTCATAACCACCAGCAGGAGCATCCACCAAGTATTTCAGCCATGGGAATTGCCACCGGTCGAAATAGGCAGAAACGGTCACGTACTTCATGGGCTTAGCAACAATTCCAATGTAAGCTCCTTTTTCGTTAATGTTCCGGGCTCCTTCACTAATGGTAGCGCCATAAATTGTTTGATAATTCCGGGCAAAATTGCGGTAAAGAAACGTAAACGAAAGTCTCGGATCGAGGCTGGCAATAACACCATTTGTAGAAGCTAAACCTCCGTTAGCGCTTCGCGCAAATTCTCCGAAAAAATTAAAATTCCGGTAAATCCAGTTGTAATCTACGCCGAGGTTGGTGGCTTGCCGACCTTTGAATTCAAATGCGTTGTAGGGCGCATCACTTCTGGAAAGCGGAGCACTGTATTGGTAATGAACACCCGTAAAACCAATCTGGAATGAGCGTTTTTTATATGCAAGATGGGTTCCGGCAATACTTTCACGAATATTCCCTCTATCGAGTAATTCAGCAGGAGTTCGATGAAAGCCGCTAAGGTTGAAATTAGAAAAGGCCTGAAGATCTTGGCTTACGGAATCGATTGTTGCAGCATTGGTGTTTATTTTTTTGTTGGAACCGAAAACGGTGGCTTCAATTTTTCCAAATCTCCAGGTTGTTGCAATCCCTCGCAGGAACAGATTTTCATTGACAGAAGTGTAAGGTTTCAATCCCTGTGCACTGCGTTTTACATTCATGGCATCGGCCGTTTTCCCGAACGCAAAACCAGACCAGAAGGTCAACCCTTGTCCAAACTGAGCTTGATAATCCCCGATATTTAAGGATTTCAATTTCCCAATATTCTGAATGGCAAGATGACCCGTCATAAAATCAAATCCTTGCTTTTGAGAACCTTTGAAAAATTCCTCACCAGCATCTTTTTCAGCGGTAAAACCAGCACTGAAATAGTTTCCGTATTTATATCTGTAACGAGTAAATAAACGCTGCTGACTGCCTAAATAACGAGCATTGGGATTGGATTCTAATGCTTCAGGACTAATGGAAGAAAAGCCCTTCTGTTGTTCGATATTTTGAGAAACTCTGAAAAAAATCTCCTGAGTAGCATACCGCATCATATCTTTTAAAGAAATATTCAAGCGATTTAACTCCCGATCCACTTTAATATACGGCAACATTTGATAAATAAGCGAAAGATCATATCCTTCCACAGCTTGTAACTCAAATACAGATAATAATTTCCCAAAACGTTCCCTGTGACGAATTAGATTCGCAATTTGAAAATCAGTGAGCATCATCAATTGTTCAAGTTGCTCCGATGTAGCGGAATTCAAATCAAGAGGATGTTCTTGGAGAAATGCTAGATTTTCGAAGATATTCGTGTAGTCTACATCTTCTGAAGTGTTCTCCGCCAGTGTTTCTATCTTCTTCTCCAGAAAATTATCGTTTCGTGGATTCACTTGTGAAAATGAAACATTCGCAAGTGAGAAAAAGGATAACAACAATGTGGTAAAGTGTTTCACGCTCATATCAATCGCGGAATTGATAACTCAGTGAAAACTGCGGAGAAAAACCAAGCACAGGATGGAAGTTACCAGACATATCCACTTGCATGCGCTTCAATTTCAGCCCAAATCCAAAAGCATTACTTAATGGCTGACTTCCAACACCTGCGCGAAGAAACAGTATATCACCAGCCATATATTCCATTCCCGCTTTCAAAACAGGCTTGTTGTAAGTATCCTTTTCCGTTTCAACAGCTATAAAAAGGCGTTTGGAAAACTGGTAACGCATCCCCAACCGAATAATAACGGGAATACGATCTTGATCAAGTTCTGTTAATTGAGCTCTTCCCGGATTAAAAATATGAGCAGCAATGGTCAAAGAAGGTGACAACTTATAAATAGCTCCTGCCTCGAGTGTAAATGCATTTCGTTTTCCATAAATATCCGCAAACTGAACACTCTGCATATTAAACTGCATTCCAATGCTGAGGTTTTCACCAAATGATCGTCCGAAACCTAGCCCAATTTTAGTCTCTCCATATTGCTGGTATCCAAATTTCCGAATGCTTAATCCAAATGTTCCCTTGCGGTTATTTAAGGGAATTGCTGCTACAGCTGCGCTCATTCCCAATTCGGGTAATAGAAAACGGTTCTCATAGGTTACACCGGCAGTTGCTTTGGTGATAAACCCCAATCCAGCCTGGTTGTGATGCGCAGACCACACATCATTGAATGTAAGCGAAGCATTGGCCAATCCGGCAGATCTGGCTCCCAGAGGAAGATTGTCGTTACCTGAATGAAGCAAAAAGCTAGTGAAGACGAGAATAAGCGAGGGTAAAGCGTGTTTCATTTGA
>CALQRR010000243.1 GCA_943333015.1 Chitinophaga pinensis
ACAAAGAAGAGTGGTAAAAGCAGCACCAGAGTTACTTCCTCTATTTTATCGATCAGGTTTTTTCGGAAATTAAGTTTAGGAGGCATGATCACACCGGCTAGAAAAGCTCCGAAAAGGGCATGTATTCCGATGAGTTCAGTGGCGTAGGAAGAGGCCAGTAAAATGACGAATACCAAGGCGACAATGCCTTTGGAAATGGTTTCCCGGTTGGAATAAATACTTCCAAGCCGCTTTAGGAACGGTCCGATGAGATAGACCATTACGACCACATAAATGGCTGAAAAGCCGATTGTAAAAAGCGCAGTCATCAGTGAACCTGCTTTTACATAGGCAATTACGGCAGCCAGAATACACCAGGCGGTGATGTCGTCGGCTGCAGCACTGGTAATGGCAATTGCTCCCAGTCGGGTGCGTGATAATCCTCGTTCCTGAATAATTCTCGCCAGCACTGGAAAAGCGGTAATGCTCATGGCAATTCCCATAAAAAGTCCAAACGACAGATAAGGGACCGATGGTGGGGCAAATTCGGAATAGATAAAATAGGCCAGTCCCATACCCAATGTGTAGGGAATGACAATGCTTGCATGGGATATTACAACAGCTTCATGTGCTTTTGTTTTCAGGACTTTCAGATCGAGCTCCATGCCGACCACGAACATGAATAAAATCAATCCGACCTGACTGAGGAATTGCAGATTTCCAAGTGATTCAACAGGAAAAAGGAAGAGTGAATATTCGGGAAAATACAAACCCAGTAGCGAAGGTCCGAGTACGATACCGGCCGTGATTTCGCCAATGACAGTAGGTTGTCCGATGCGGGTAAACAGCAGTCCCGCAATTCTTGCCGCTACAATGATGGATAGAATCTGTAAAATCAGAATCGCCAAGGGATGATGCAGGTTGGCAAGAAAACCATCTATCCCATTCTGCATCAGATCTTCTGCTTTAACCACCGGAGGATCAATCACAGGACGGCCAGCTTCGAGAAATTTACCCGAAAGGATAATTGCCCATATTGAAACAGCCGCTGCTACGAGAATGGAAATGTAAAACAGAAGTGTGCGGCGCATTGGGCGTGTTGGATTTACTGTTGCGCGAAGATAAACGACTTATTCCCCATCGTTTGTTCAGGCAGATTAAATTAATAATAATTCGATTTTCGAGAAATGACGGATTATTTGAATTGAAAGTTGTGAGTTGAAATGCTCAAAATCAATTGTTTAATGATTATTCTTAAAGGCACTTGGGGTATTATTTATGCGGGGTCTTCATTTTTCCTGTGGCATAATCCTGCGCAGGAGATAATTCAGCTCTGATTTTATCCGTTCACCGTCATTTCCAAGACTCAACAATGCTGTATCTCCGCATAGCTCAAAATATCGGGTTGCTTCTGTTTGTAATGGCCGAAAGACATAAACGCTCATACTTGAATCATCCATCCAACCTTGGCGTAACGAATATGCGCCACTATCCCGAAACGATTGGTCGCCATCGCGCGTTCCTTTAAACGTCTGCTTCAACCAGAAATTCCCTGTGCTATCTGATGTATTGATCAGTTTTACTTCGAGATCAATTCCTGCGCAATCGGCACAGGGCACCGTTCCGATATAATTTTTTTCAGTATTAATAGCCGGAGCACTTCCGCCTTCTCTCTTACCATCAGAAGCATTCTTGCAAGAAACAAACAGCATCGAAAGACTACAGGCAACGTATATAAATCTGATCATTTTCATCTGGATCGGAAAAGTGAATGCAATCTGAAATATACCGTTGAGCCGTTAAAGTGTGTCGATGTTTGCTAAAACATGTTCAGCTTTTTCCAACAAAGCAATCTGATGATCCGGATTCATTTTATCCCACGTGCGGTACATCATGCCGATGCGAGGATTGCGTTCTAATTTTTCTCTGTGGCGCACATGAAAATGCCAGTATAAACTATTGAACGGGCAAGCTTTTATACCCGTCTTGTCTTTTTTGTCGTAATGACAGCCTTTGCAATAATCACCCATTTTATCAATGTATGCAGCGCTGCTCACATACGGTTTTGTGCCAACAATCCCACCGTCTGCAAATTGGCTCATTCCACGAGTATTGGTGATTTCTACCCATTCAATGGCGTCAATGTAAATACCTAAATACCAGGCATCCAATTCGTCTGGATGTATTCCTGCCAGCAATGCAAAATTCCCGGTAATCATCAAGCGTTGAATGTGATGCGCATATGCATGATCCAGAGATTGGTGGATGCTGTGCGAAAGGCAACGCATTTTCGTTTCTCCAGTCCAAAACCAGGTGGGTAACGATTGCTGATGATCAAAGAAATTCAGCTGGGCAAACGCCGGCATTTCCACCCAATAAATTCCGCGCATGTATTCTCGCCATCCTAAAATCTGACGTATAAAACCTTCTGCCTGATTGATTGAAATACTTTCTGGATTTGCACGCCAGGCTGATTCAACAGCGAGTAATACTTCCGTCGGATTCAACAATTTTGAATTCAATGCAAACGACAAACGTGAATGGAACAGAAAGGGATCAGCGGTTGTTAATGCATCCTGAAATGTTCCAAACCAAGGCAATCGAAACGTAATAAATTCATCTAAAACCTGAAGCGACTGTGAACGGTTTATCGGCCAGATAAAATGGGCCGCATCCACTGTTCCAATGGTCTGTATACCAGCATCAACAATGCGTTTCCAAAGGGCTTCCTGATTGGAGGAAACACGTGAAGCGGAGGGAAGTGGCACCGAAGAATCGAACGTATGCCGGTTGTCGTGATCGAAATTCCATTGTCCGCCCACGGGATCCTTTCCCTGCATCAGAATGCCTGTTTTACGGCGTTGTATCCTATAGAATGTTTCCATCAGATACATTTTCTTGCCAGCAAAAATCTCTCCTAGCTCATAGCGGGCGGTTATGAAGTGTTCGGTGTCTGCCGTTGTAACTGGTATATTCAGAGATTCCGCATACTGCTTGAGCTGATCATCGAGTCGGTATTCATCCGGTAGTTGATATTCAAACCGGGTGCAGGCTTCTTTTTTTAGAAGAATATTCAGGTTGTGTATGAGATCACCGGTATTTTCAAGATCCTCCAGTTTCCAATAAATCACACGGTGACCGGCATCTGTCAGGTGTTGTGCAAAGGCATCCATTGCTGCAAAAAAGGCAATAACCTTTTGGATATGGTGGCGCACATAATCGGTCTCCTGCCGCATTTCCATCAGCACATAAACCACCTCATGATCGACTTGCGAAAACCAGGAATGTGCATGATTTAACTGATCACCTAAAATTAATCGTACAGTTTTTTGCATCGTTGTTTTTCCGGCCTATTTAACCCCATCTTCCTCCAATTGTTTTTAATCAAATGAATCGGAGCGTGAAGCATGTACATTCAGAATAAGGCTTCTACTGAAAATCAATGTAAAACTTGGGGCTGAATGCATGTTGCACAAGCAGCAATGTACATCTCCTTCATCTATTGTTACCCATGTTTGATTGGAAATCTTCCTTAAAAAGGCACATTACAACAGCAATCTTTGATAAAAATATTCTTCCGTTCTTCGTAAAGAATCCAACCGCGAATCCAATGAGACACCTGATTTATTTCTGTGTCCTGATGCTTGTGTTCTCTTCCTGTGCAGAGAAAAAACAACGCAGCAGCATTCAGTTATTTTCTCCTGCACACAATCTCAGTATTTCATTTTTATTAAGCCCTGGTGGCACACCTGGATATTGCGTTTACTTTGGAGATCAAGTGGTTGTGGATAGTTCCTCACTTGGTTTTGACATTAAGGATGCGTCACCGATCAAATCAGATTTTGAAGTTATAGGAAGTAGGCTCGATTCGCTCAACGAGACTTGGGAACAGCCTTGGGGCGAACAACGGATGGTGAAAAATCAGTATAATCAGATTACCGTCAACTTGCGTGAAAAGACGGAGCCACATCGGTTGATGAATCTTCTTTTCAGGGCATACAATGATGGCGTTGCTTTTCGGTACGAATTTCCAGATCAGGAAGCGATGCGTGAACTTGTTATTCTGGATGAAAATACACGTTTTCAACTGCGCGAGGATTATACCTGCTGGTGGGCACCAGGCGATTGGGACATTACCGAACATC
>CALQRR010000244.1 GCA_943333015.1 Chitinophaga pinensis
GCCGCGCAACGTACATTCCCTGATTACAGTGATATGGCCGAAGCCAAAGCGATGCTCGAATCCATTGCCCGCAGTTTTGGTTACCATTATGGAAAAGCCAAACACGTGCGTGTAAACACCATTTCCCAGTCGCCAACATGGACCACTGCAGGAAGCGGTGTACCGGGCTTCAAGGAATTTTACAATTACGCCGACACCATGGCGCCCCTTGGAAATGCATCAGCACTCGATTGCGCCAACTATTGCATCAGCATGTTCTCCGATTATACACGCATGGTAACTATGCAGAATCTTTTCCACGATGGAGGATTCTCCAACATGGGCATCAATGCGGCCATGGTTGTTCCTAAAGAAGATTAATGAAAAACCGTTTTTTCTCCTGCCCTGCTTTATTTTCCGTCCTTTTTGCCGGAACACTGATGCTTATCAGCCCTAATCTAACAGGGCAGGAGGAAAGTACGGCTCCGGTCAAACAACGCATCCTTCCCGTAACCATCCGGTTTGACGGAGGGCTCGGTTTTTTGGTCACTCCCAAAGCCATGAAGCAAACCTTCAACAGCGTGGGCGATGCCAACGTCGGCTTCTTTTTCAATATTGCTCAGGGCGTTAACGTCGGATTGAATTTTCGGTATACTGGTTTTCAGGTTTCCCGAAACGCCTCCAATTTCAACGATCTCGATACCATTAAGGGAACTTCTGGCACAACAGTAATTTCCGTTCCCATTCATACCACGCACAATATGTTCACGCCCGGCATCACCATCGGGTACGATAAATGGATCAGCAACTATTCCTTGTTCAATTTCAACATCAACACCGGATATTCATTGATTCGGTACGCCAATATTCGCAGTCTTGACAAGGACTACACCCCGATGCCAGACAAATCCGTTTACAATTCCAACGCATTGCTTATCGAACCGGCGGTAAACTTCATGTACTTCTTTGAAGATCGGGCTGCCATGACGCTCAAACTGTCCTACTCAAAACTCTTTTCAAGCTTTCATCCAGAGCAAATCGCATTAGACCAAGGAGCTATTTCATATGAATCCGGCGATTTGAAAGGCCAAATCCAGTTCATCTCCGTAGGAATCGGGTTCGTGTACTCGTTCCGTCGCGTAGATTAATCCTCACTGCTAAGGTTTTTTAGGGTGGCGTCCGGGCGTTCATTTCAAGTCCTCACCCAAAGGGTTCCGGGCTTTCCATTCAATCCCTGCCACTTCCTGCACGTTCAAACCTTGAGGAAATAACGGTCAATTCACTTCAATAAAAAATCCCCGTCAGATACATATCCAACGGGGATTTCAGCAATGTTTAAATTATTCCGTTTCAGCCTGATCTTCCGATTTTTTCTTCTTCTTCGGCTTGATGATCTTCACCTGAATTTCCTTCAGCTCTTCATCGTATGATAGGTTAATCGAATCTCCTTCAGTCAAACTGGAGCTGATGATATGTTCCGCCAACGGATCTTCCACAT
The DNA here is from genome assembly GCA_943333015.1 of Chitinophaga pinensis. Lineage (GTDB taxonomy): Bacteria > Bacteroidota > Bacteroidia > M30B66 > M30B66 > CALQRR01. Next base: position 1,478 of record CALQRR010000244.1, read on the forward strand.
ATTTCTGAATCGCACGCTTCAATGGACGGGCACCAAACTGAGAGTCGTAGCCTTTTTCCACAATATAATCACGGGCCGAATCTTCCAACTTAATCTTGTAGCCCATATTCTCAATGCGGCGATACAAATGCGACAACTCAATGTCGATAATCTGGTTGATGTTTTCCTTGCTCAATGAATTGAACATGATCACATCATCCACACGGTTGAGGAATTCAGGAGCGAATGCTTTTTTCAAGGCGCCTTCAACCACACCACGATCGTGATCCGATGCGGCAGTCGCCTTTGCCGAAGTTGTAAATCCAACACCTTGACCAAAGTCCTTCAACTGACGAGATCCAATATTGGATGTCATGATAATGATCGCATTCTTGAAATCAATCTTGCGTCCCAAACTATCTGTCAACTGCCCATCATCCAAAACCTGAAGCAACAAGTTGAAAACATCCGGATGCGCTTTTTCAATTTCATCCAGCAAAATTACAGAGTACGGCTTACGACGCACTTTTTCTGTTAACTGACCACCTTCTTCATAGCCCACATATCCTGGAGGCGCTCCAATCAAACGGGAAACCGCGAATTTCTCCATATACTCACTCATGTCAATACGAATGAGCGCTTCATCACTATCAAACAAATACTTGGAAAGAACTTTTGCCAATTGCGTCTTACCAACTCCGGTAGGGCCGAGGAAGATAAATGAACCAATCGGGCGATTCGGATCTTTCAATCCTGCACGGTTTCGCTGTATCGCTTTCACCACCTTTTTGATGGCTTCATCCTGACCAATCACTTTGCCCTGAATCTCATCGTACATCTTCACCAAACGCGAACTTTCATTCTGAGCAATTCGCTGTGTAGGAACACCTGTCATCATGGCAACTACTTCGGCTACATTGTCCTCGGTAACGGTCTGACGGTTATTACGCGTTTCTTCTTCCCAAGCTTTCTTGGCCAGTTCAAGTTGCTCAATAAGATGCTTTTCTTTATCGCGCAAACGGGCAGCCTCTTCGTATTTCTGACTTTTAACCACCTGAATCTTCTCAGCTTTCACTTCATCAATCTTACCTTCTATGTCCAGGATATTCTGTGGTACATGTATATTGGTAATGTGAACGCGCGATCCAGCTTCATCCAACGCATCAATGGCTTTATCAGGCAAGTGACGGTCGCTCACATAACGATTGGTCAATGTTACACACGCCTTTAATGCTTCAGGAGTGTAAATAACATTGTGGTGATCTTCGTATTTCCCTTTGATGTTGTTGAGAATCTGGAATGTTTCTTCTTCAGAAGTTGGATCTACAATCACTTTCTGAAAACGACGCTCCAATGCACCGTCTTTTTCAATGTATTGGCGATACTCATCTAAAGTAGTGGCACCGATGCATTGGATTTCTCCCCGAGCCAAAGCTGGCTTGAACATATTGGAAGCATCCAGCGAGCCACTGGCTCCACCAGCACCCACAATGGTGTGAATCTCATCAATAAAAAGAATGACATCCGGCGATTTTTCCAGTTCATTCAAAACGGCTTTCATCCGCTCTTCAAATTGTCCACGGTATTTCGTTCCCGCAACCAACGAAGCCAAATCCAGGGTTATCACGCGTTTATCGAACAACACTCGCGAAACTTTCTTCTGCACAATCCGCAAGGCAAGTCCTTCAGCAATCGCTGATTTACCAACACCTGGCTCACCAATCAGAATTGGATTGTTTTTCTTTCTGCGCGAAAGAATCTGGGAAACGCGTTCAATTTCTTTCTCACGTCCGACAATAGGATCCAGTTTACCTTCATCGGCAGCTTTTGTGAGGTCACGACCAAAATTGTCGAGCACCGGCGTTTTGGATTTGGTGTCGGTTACCTTTTTGGTACCACCACCACCAAACGATCCGCCATCATCGTCATTGTCGTCATCTAATGGGTTACTTGGCGCTTGTGCGCGAGGTTCTTCGGTGAGCAGATTCTTCAACTCATCACGAACGGCTGTGTAGTCCACGTTGAATTTTTCTAAGGTTTTTGTGACAATATTGTCTTCATCTTTGAGAATGGCCAGCAACAAATGCTCTGTTCCAATCAGGTTTGTTTTAAAAAGACGTGCCTCCAGATAAGTTACTTTGAGCGCCTTTTCGGCTTGCTTTACAAGCGGTATTTGATTGAGGTTAAGCGACTTGCCGGAAGAAACTTTGATGGAAGATTCAATTTGCTTCCGGAGGTCAGCAATATCGACTCCCAAACTTTTCATAATCTTGATCGCCATGCCTTCGCCTTCTCGGATAATACCGAGTAACAGGTGCTCAACGCCCATGTAATCATGACCAAGTCTTAACGCCTCTTCGCGGCTGTATGAAATCACATCTTTAACACGTGGTGAAAATCTCGCTTCCATGATCGTTATGTCTTTGTTTAGCTGTCCCTTTTTCAAAGATAGAGAATTGGAACAAAGCTTCGTTTACAAATATATCTGCAAGTAGCAACGTAGATCTACCTGAAATTGTTAATTACAAACAGAAATTTGTTAATACAAACGGTTGTAAAAACAGGTCCGAATCACGTTAATGGCTATATTCGCAGCTAGTTTTTTACATGACGTTTTTACCAATAACCATACACTTCCTGTTTAACTGATTATATGGCAGAA
>CALQRR010000245.1 GCA_943333015.1 Chitinophaga pinensis
AGGATGGCAGTGAAAAGCCCTGGCAACTGCTGCCGGTGATGTCAGCGTAGTAGTGTCGGTACATAATTTTCTTGTGGTAACGGCTGGCTCAACAGGACTTGTAACGAACAGCCTGACCCGGAATGCTTGGAGCTTTTTGCGGAATGCATGGAGGGGCACGCCCACAAAATTCTGATTTTCAGGTGCTGCGCAGGCGTGTTTTCGATGCGCATTATTTGGCCATTTTTAACGGTTGGATGCATTGTTTCGTCCCGCCGGCAGCTGCTTGTTTTGTATCTTGTGCCGGAAATGAGGCAGTTGGAATCCGGGCTAAAATGCGAGTCGAGGAGGACTGCTATTTTTTGTAAAAACAGCCATGGCCGCCCTGAAATTGCACACTTCCCATACACTCGATATTTATTCGGCATTGTCGGGCACGCCGCTCGAGTTACCGCTTGTGTCGGAGGGCATTAGTGCTGGATTTCCTTCGCCGGCGATGGATTTTACGGATCTGACCATTGACCTGAACAAGCACCTGATCAAGCATCCTTCGTCGACGTTTTACGGACGCGTGAAGGGGCAATCGATGAAAGATGAGGGCATTCATGACGGCGATTTGCTGGTGATAGACAAAAGTCTGCAACCGGCCGATGGGAAGATTGCGGTGTGTTACCTCGACGGGGAATTTACGATTAAGCGGATTCGGATAGATAAGGATGTTTGCTGGCTGATGCCTGCCAATGAGCAATACAAGCCCATTCAGGTAACGGCGGAGAACGATTTTCTGATCTGGGGCATTGTGACACATGTGATAAAATCGTTCTGATGTTTGCGCTGGTCGACTGCAATAATTTTTATGCCTCCTGCGAGCGGGTATTTCGTCCCGAATTGGTGGGAAAGCCCATTGTGGTACTGTCGAATAACGATGGGTGTGTGATTGCGCGCAGCAACGAGGCCAAGGCGGTTGGAATTCCGATGGGCGCTCCGGCGTTTGAGTATGAGGCGCTTTTTGAGCAGCATCAGGTGCAGGTGTTTTCGGCCAATTTTGCGTTGTACGGCGATATGAGCCAGCGGGTGATGAGTATTTTGGGAGAATACTCACCCGACATGGAGATTTACAGCATCGATGAGGCCTTTCTGAAGCTCAGCGGTTTTGAGCATTTTAACCTGCCGGAATATGGGCTGAGCATGCAGCGCCGGGTGACGAAATGGACGGGAATCCCGGTGAGTGTGGGCATTGCACCCACCAAAGCGCTGTCGAAAGTGGCCAACCGGATTGCCAAGAAATTCCCGAAAGAAACGAACAGCGTCTATGTGATTGACAGTGAGGAGAAGCGGATAAAGGCGTTGAAATGGTTGCAGATAGAGGATGTGTGGGGCATTGGCCGACAGCATGCGAAACGGCTCCGGCTTTTGCAGGTGCACACGGCGTATCAGTTTACGCAGTTACCCGATGCCTGGGTGCAACAGCACATGTCGGTGGTGGGTTTGCGGCTCAAGCAGGATTTGCAGGGCATGGCGACGCTCGATTTGGAGACGGTGCAGCCCAAGAAGAACATTGCCACCACGCGATCGTTTGAGAAGCTGTACACCGAACTGGCGCAGCTGGAAGAGCGGGTGGCCACCTTTGCCGTTTCCTGCGGGGAGAAAATGCGGAAGCAGCGTTCCTGTTGCAACACCATCATGGTGTTTGTGCATACCAATGGCTTCCGTCAGGATTTGCCGCAATACAGTCGCAACATTGTGATGAAATTACCCTATCCGACCAATTCGGGTATTGAGCTGGCGCGATTTGCCAAGCAGGCGCTGGGGAAGATTTTCAGGGAGGGATTTCACTACAAGAAAGCGGGTGTTATTGTGATGGATTTTTCGCCACAGGATCAGACGCAGCTGCGTTTGTTTGAGAACAGCAATGTCCGTCACGTACCGCTGATGCAGGCGGTTGACCGGATTAATGCGTTGTTTGGACAGCAAAAGGTGCGGCTGGCGGCGCAGGATCAGAAACGGGTGTGGAAGATGAAGCAAGAGAAGCTTTCGCCACGGTATACCACGAGTCTCAACGATATTATCACTATCCATACCTGATGTGTTTTCATTCCAAGCAATCGAAATCGGCGCAGGAGCTCAAACAGCGTTTCAAGGCTGAGTTTCCGGGCGAGGAGCGTTACAAGCCGTCGGATTATGTAGGTTTTCAGTATCCCGAAACGCCGGTAATTACCCATGCCGCACCGCATACGATTGAACTGCTGCAGTGGGGTTTGATACCCGCATGGGCGAAGGATACCGACATTCGGAAGCACACGCTCAACGCACGGATGGAGACGATTCACGAAAAGCCCTCGTTCAGGCAGGTGGCCCATCACCGGTGTTTGGTGTTGGTAGATGGCTATTACGAATGGCAATGGCTGGATGAGAAAGGCAAGAAGAAGCAGAAATACCTGATCGCCTTGCCCGGTGGAGAGGCGTTTGCCTTGGCGGGAATCTGGAGTGAATGGGTGGATACGCAGACCGGCGAATTGCTCAAGACTTACAGCATTCTAACCACCGAAGCCAACGCGCTGCTGAGCCGGATTCACAACAGTAAAAAGCGGATGCCGGTGATGCTAAAACCCGACCATGAGCAGGATTGGCTGGCTGGGAACGCATTGGAGACGGGCGATGCCGCGTTGATTGCAGAGCCGGTTGGAGTGTAAGGTTGGGAACCCGTCGCGGGAGGTTTGATCAGGATGGAATGCGTATTTTTAGACAACGGGAACATGAGGTTTCTGACGGATCTGATTCCTTGTAGTATGATGACTATCCCCATTGACGCGCACCTATTTCTTGAACCGATTGCATTGCGTCATAGCAAGCCGCTTTATACGTTAGCAGATTCGAACCGAAGCTATCTGCGTGTGTGGTTGCCTTGGGTGGATCACATGCATTCGGAGGAATTTATGCAGCAGAATATAGAGCGGATACTTCACCGCTGTGCCACCGGGCATGAATATGTTTTTGTACTGGTATACCGGGGCGAACTAACGGGCCGGATTGGGATTCACAAGATTGACAAGCAGAACCGAATTGGGGAAATAGGCTACTGGATTGCGGAAGAAGCACAGGGCAAAGGCATTGTTACGCGGGCATGCCGGGCGCTGGTGCAATTTGGTTTTGAAACAGTGCAGCTGAACCTGATGGAGATTAAGTGCGGAACCGGAAACCGTGCCAGTCAGGCCATTGCCGAGCGACTTGGCTTTAAGCAGGAGGGCGTTCTGCAGGAAGCGGAATATTTGAACGGTCGGTATCTTGATCTGAATCTGAATGCGCTGTTGAAGGGCGATTGGAGCACTGATAAAGTATGATGGAATTTGAACGCTGACCAAAACCGGTGATGGATTGCGGGATTTTATGTTTCCCTGTCGTTCTGGAATAACCGCGCGCGGTAAGGGGTGCAGCGGATTGCCCGCAGCCCCGCGTTTGAAGCGGGGAGAGGACAAGCAGCGAAAAACCTGGGCACCGCCCTAAGCGGATTTCGGTGAGTGCGATGGGGTATGCACCCCCGAGCAAATTAAAATTCGATAACCTGACACAGGTCATTTTTTAGGCATTATTTACGCGTCAATTTTGTTGCGGTCATAGACTTTACTAGTTCCTGAAAAAGTTTGGGAATTGGAGGTGCTAGATTACAAAACACAGATTTTATGATAGTTGAACAGATTTACACCGGTTGCTTGGCGGAAGCCGCGTATTACATTGAAAGTAACGGAGAGGCGGCTATTGTGGATCCGCTGCGCGAAACGGCGCCGTATATGGAACGGGCTGCAAAAGGTCATGCGAAAATCAAATACATTTTGGAGACGCATTTTCATGCAGACTTTGTTTCCGGACATGTGGATCTTGCTCGCAAAACCGGGGCGCAAATTGTTTTTGGGCCAACTGCTCAGCCATCCTTTGATGCGCACATTGCACGAGATAACGAAGAGTTGAAAGTAGGGAATGTCATTATCCGTGTGTTGCATACGCCCGGTCATACGATGGAATCGAGTACGTTTTTACTGATCGATGAGCAGGGCAAGGAGCATGCGATTTTTAGCGGAGATACCCTGTTTATTGGCGACGTTGGTCGGCCCGATTTGGCGGTTAAAACGGA
>CALQRR010000246.1 GCA_943333015.1 Chitinophaga pinensis
AGCTTGTACGTGAGGAGCGTTTTGAATCCCTAACATCCGGACAACAAAATCGTGTGATTTCGATGAATGAACTACCAACTGGAATCTACCTACTTCAACTTGTAACCGCAGAGGGAACAATTGTCCGTAGGATTATTCGTCATTGAAAAAAATAATTGAAGGTCGGGTTACCTGCGTCAACGTTGGCAAGGTAACCCGGCCTTCGTACTTTAGCCCGCTCTAAACTCCATGACCGTTCCTCCGGATAGCCTTACGAAACCAGCGACAGATTCTCTACCCGGAGATTCTGCCACGGCTGTTTATGTGATTCCGGTTGCTAAAATTGGCCCTGCGCTTCCGGTTGCTCCATTCAAACAGACAACAGAAGAGGTTCTTCCGAATTTCTTTTACACCCGTTACAGCAAGGATCTGCAACCGCATCCACGATCGTTTGATTCGGAAAGTTGGATCATTCCTGTTTTATTAGGAACCGTTTTTCTGCTCGGCATTATCAATACGTTCTATTTCAAAGAGGTTCGTTTGATTTTGATGGGGATTTTCAAACGGGTAGGATTGATGAAGTTGCTGGAAGAAGAAAACACCATGGTGCGCAGAAGCATTTTGCTGATGATCTTTCTCTTTCTGATGGTTTCCCCTGTTTTTATTTATCAGATTTCCGGGTATCTCAACTTAAAAACAGCTTTTTTCCCATTTGTCCCAGCTTATTTTCAGCTCTTGGTGCTTGGCGCCGGTGCATTGGGATTAAAATTGCTAACGATCAACATTATTGGGAATCTGTTTTATGCTCGGGAAGAATCTGGGAGTTATATACTGGGCATTATTGTGATGAATTGCATTCTTGGCGTTGCCTTAATACCGATAACGCTGGGGATAAAATTTGCATCATCCCCATACAATATCTGGATACTTTTTATCGGAATCGGGCTCTTTATCTTGCTGTATTTCTATAGTTTATTGATTGGATTGCTTGCCGGCCTAAGAAACGGGACTTTGTCGAAGTTCCATTTGTTTTTGTACTTTTGCACCCTTGAAATTCTGCCTGTCTTCTTGATTATTAAGGCAGTCCGAAATCTGATATAAGGACAACGCATGAGCTCGACCAACCAGGCTGCATCAGAAGAAAAAGCGGAAAACTCGCGGGAACAGCGGGTAAAGACCATTTTGGTAACTCAGCCCAAACCGGAAACCGATAAGTCACCCTATTTTGATCTTGCAAAAAAATGCAATGTCAAAATTGATTTTCGTTCATTCATTCACGTGGAAGGCATTTCCGCAAAAGAGTTTCGAAAAGAGCGCATCAACATACTCGATCATACGGCCATTATTCTGACAAGTCGGAATGCGGTAGATAATTTCTTTCGCCTCTGCACCGAAATGCGGATTATCGTACCGGAATCGATGAAGTATTTCTGTATCAGTGAATCCACTGCTTTTTATCTTCAGAAATACGTCCAGTATCGCAAGCGTAAAATTTTCTACGGTAATCAGAAATTCATCGAGCTGATGGATGTGATCAAGAAAAACAAGACAGAAAAATTTCTGCTTTTGTGTTCCGACATTCACAAAGATGAGATCCCGGAGATTCTCGACGAAGCAAAGATCGATTACACCAAAGCAGTTATTTACCGAACGGTATGTAGCGATCTGAGTGATCTTTCAGATGTATTGTACGACATGCTCGTGTTCTTTTCTCCCTCAGGAATCAAGTCATTGTTTCAAAACTTTCCCGATTTCAAACAAAACGCTACCCGTATTGCGGCCTTTGGTCCAACAACGTCTGCTGCTGTTCGGGAAGCAGGATTGATTCTCGACATCAATGCTCCAATGCCACAGGCTCCATCGATGACCATGGCCATTGAACAATACCTGAAAATAGCCAACAAAGGCCGCTAGGCCGATTCATGAATACACTTCCCAAAGGAGAACGGCTGCATGGACGCACCACCATTGCAGAAGTGTTTTCGAAAGGAAAACGGTTTGGGGTAGATTCATTCCGGGTAGTTTGGCGCATCCGAAAGCCCGATGACCTTCCAACAGTCCGATTTGGCATTACCGTATCCAAGAAAATTTCTAAAAAAGCAGTCGTCCGTAACCGGATAAAACGCTGCTCCCGGGAAGCGTATCGCACCGTGAAACAGGCATTTGTGGAGGAATTAAGCCTCCAGCAAAAACAGATTGACCTCTTTCTTGTTTATTCTGGTAACGTTGATCCACGTACGGAGGATCTACAGGAGAAAATAATCCTAATTTTGAAACGTTTAACAGCCACGAATGGCCAAAATCCTCGCTAAACTGATAATTGCCCTGATCCGGGTGTATCAGTTGGTGATTTCGCCCGTGTTGCCAAATGCCTGTCGCTACTCGCCTACCTGTTCCGCTTTCGGAATTGAAGCGATTGTGAAATACGGTCCTTTCAAAGGAACGTATCTGGCATTGAAGCGATTCTTGCGATGCAACCCTTGGGGAGGACATGGCCACGATCCTGTACCCTGAATTTCCTTTTTGCTTATGAACTTTTTCCGTCGCACATCTACCCGCATTCGTCTCATCGCTGCTGCAGCTGTGATTGCATGCTTCTCTTTTGTATCACTGAGTTTCAAGGACGATTATTTTGAAATCTCCAAAAACCTCGACATTTTCGCTACCCTGTTTCGGGAAGTGAATCTGTATTATGTGGATGAAGTACAACCCGGACAGATGATGAAAACCGGTATTGATGCGATGTTAGAATCGCTCGATCCTTATACCAACTTCATCCCGGAAGACGACATTGAAGACGCCCGATTCATGACCACAGGCCAATATGGAGGCATCGGAGCACTCATCCGGACCAAAGATGACCGCATCGTGATTGCCGAACCGTATCAAGATGCACCGGCTGCAAAAGCAGATCTTCGTGCAGGAGATGTAATTCTGGAAATTGAAGGAAAAAGCACCAAGGGTAAAACTACATCCGACATTGTAAAGGTCCTGAAAGGACAGCCTAATACGCCCGTCAAACTGCTGGTTCAGCGTGAAGGCGAAAGCAAACCGCTTGAAAAAACGATTATCCGCGAGGAAATTAAAGTCAACAATGTGCCGTATTACGGAATGATTGACGACAAGATTGGCTACATCAAACTCACTGGTTTTACCCAAGATGCAGGACGTGAAGTAAAAGATGCCTTGTTAAAACTGAAAGAAAATCCTGCCTTAGAAGGAGTTGTCCTCGACCTCCGTGGAAATCCAGGTGGACTGTTGCGTGAAGCCATCAATATTGTAAACGTGTTTGTGGAGAAAAACCTCGACATCGTGAGCACCAAAGGCAAGGTGAAAGAATGGGACAAGACGTATAAATCATTAAACAATCCGGTAGATGTTTCCACGCCTTTAGCGGTGTTGGTGAATCGTTCTTCAGCATCAGCGTCTGAAATTGTTAGCGGCTCCATTCAGGATCTCGACCGTGGGGTGATTGTGGGCCAGCGGAGTTTTGGGAAAGGACTCGTGCAAACATCCCGTCCCTTGTCGTACAATACCCAATTGAAGATTACGACTTCGAAATACTACATTCCGAGTGGCCGGTGCATTCAGGCGAAAGATTATTCGCACCGGAACGAAGATGGCAGTGTTGGAACAGTGCCCGATTCGATGATCAAAGAATTTTCGACCCGTGCAGGGCGGAAAGTGTATGATGGCGGAGGAGTGATTCCAGACGTTAGCATGCCGGTGAAAGAATACACCCCAATCTCGCGAAGTGTGGTGAGCAACAACCTTATTTTTGATTTTGCAACACAATACCGCCTCAAGCATCCGGAGATTGCCTCCGCTAAAACATTCGTGATTACTCCAGAGTTGTTCACCGAATTCAGTACGTATTTATCAACAAAGGAATACAGCTACAAAACGGAAAGCGAAGAGCTGCTGGAAGAGTGGCAAAAAGTAGCAGAACGTGAGAAGTATTTTGACGCCGCAAAAGGGGAATTTGAGCAGCTTAAACAAAAAATTGATCACGATAAAAAGGCCGACATCGAGAAATCAAAAGAGCAACTCAGCGAACTGTTGTCGGATGAAATTGCCAGTCGTTACTATTTCCAACGCGGACGTATTGAAGCGTCTTTTGACTACGA
>CALQRR010000247.1 GCA_943333015.1 Chitinophaga pinensis
AGCAATCGCAGCGTTGGATTTTTGCAGAAGAAGTGATCACGAAGTTAGATTACTCCCATGATGGTTCATTTTGTTCGTTGGCCAGTTTGCGAATGAAGAAATTGTTCGATTGGAAAGGCGATGGTACGATGCCCAATATGCAATATCATAGTTTGGGTTCCTACATGAAAAACGCACATAAGGCTGGACGATGGGTTCGCGTGTATGATTTTCCTGAATTACCCAATGCATTTGACATCATCTATGGTGCTGGTGCTGATTTTTTAGAAATAAAGGATTTAAAAAGTTTTGCCGAATACTGGAAAAACCGCAGTCCCTACTGAGCGCAACGGGGATATCGGGAACTAACATTCTACCTTTCATAATTAAGTGAGTGCCGATGCGTTGAAGTTTTAATTCCGTTGAACTTTGCCGCATGAATTCCCGCATTCCCGAAACATTCCGGTTCATCTGGAACTATATCCGAAAACCGCTGCTGTGGCTTGTCAGTTTGGTGATAGGTATTGTGCTGCTTGCCTGGGTGCTTGCGTTTATTTTTGAGGATGAAGTAAAGGCCTATTTCCTGCAAAAAATCAACTCCAAACTCAATACCCGTGTTGAAATCGGAAAGATGAATTTCAGTTTACTGGATCATTTCCCCAATGCAACCATTTCGTTAGAACAGGTCAAAGCCCATCATTCAAAACCCTTTTCCGGTGCCGGAAATTTACTCGAAGCCGCAAGAATCGACTTCAGCTTCAGTGTACTCGATTTGTTCAGTGGGCAATACAGTATCAAACGGATTGACCTGAGTGACGGAGCGGTCAATATTTTGAGAAATACCGATGGAACGGTGAACTACGAACTCATCAAACCTGACAGTAGTAGTAATGGCGACGATAAGTTTCAGTTTGATTTAAATTCCTTGCAGGTACGCAATGTGAATATGCTCATCAGAGATGATCCCTCCTCCTTCTCCACCCTATTTTTTATCAGTAACGGAAATTTCAGCGGGGCTTTTTCGGAGGAGATTTTCGATCTTGGAATTGAAACCGATGTTCAAATGACACATCTCACATCGGGAAAGACAACATGGTTGAGCGATCGTCCTGTGCGTGTGGATGTTGGATTGAAGATTAACAAGAAAACCCAACTGTATACGTTTTCGGAGGGAGATGTGCGCATTTCAGATCTCGTCTTAGCTATCAACGGCAGTATCAGAAACGCAGCAGATCCGGAATTTGATCTAAAATTTGGAGGTAAAGACCTGGACATTAGTTCCTTTTTATCGCTTTTACCCGCTGGCTATGATGAACAGATCCGGCAATACCGCAGTGATGGAACATTTTACTGTTCTGCTGAATTATCTGGAACCTGGACAGCTTCAACGTATCCCTATTTCAAGGCTGATTTTGGAATACAAAATGGAGAAATCCTGCAGAAAAAAAACGACATCCAATTGGATCAAGTCAACCTGACAGGAAGCTTTAATACGGGCGCTCGACACACCTTAGAAAGCAGCATTCTGGAACTCAAACAGGTGCGTATGGTGCTTAATGGCGGGCAGGTAAAAGGCAATGTAAAAGTTAGCAACTTCATCCATCCGACTATTCAGGCAACGGCAGAAGCGTCACTTTCTTTGGCCGACATACAACAGTTCTTCCCCCTCGATCCAGTCCATTTGAGTTCTGGCAAAGCGACGTTGAATTTAAAGCTCAATGGCCCGCTTGAAGGCGGATTGCGACCAGGTGAATCGGGCCCAAATCTCTTGCTGGCCGATGGATTGCTGCAAATTTCGGATGCAGCGTTTAGCATTCAGGGAGACTCCCTTTCCTATACCGGTTTTTCAGGAAATTTTAAATTCAGTAATAACGATGTCACCGTGGATAATTTCCGGGGAAAAGCGGGAAAGACTGATTTCTTGATGAAAGGTCATCTTGGAAATGTGTTTGGTTATTTGTTTACGAAAGATCAACCCATCCGCATTGAAACAACAGTGCAAAGCCAGCATGTTTATCTGGATGAATTGTTTGGCAGACACGCTACCAGTAGCAGTCCCGATTCGGCATACCGTTTCCGCATTTCACCGCGTTTGAATCTCAACGTGAATGCCCGCGTGGATCAGTTGCAATTCCGGAAATTCAATGCAAAAAGTATTGTGGGAGATATTCGTGTTGCTAATCGTTCATTGATTGCTGACCGACTGGTGTTAAAAACCATGGGAGGTTCGTTAAATATGAGCGGATCGGTAGATGGTACTTCGGATCGCCAGTTAGTTCTTTCATGCACCGCAAAATTGAACAAAGTCGATATCAGCAGCGTTTTCCGCGAATGTGAAAATTTTGGACAAGAGGAAATTAAGGAAGAAAATATTCGTGGGAAACTCGATGCAGATGTCTTGCTTACCGCATTGGTGTCTGTTGGATTGGAAATCGATCTGAATTCGCTGTATAGCCGCGCCGACATTGTCGTCAGTCAGGGAGAGCTCATCAATTTTACCCCGTTAAATAACCTGTCGAGGTTTATCAGTTTGGAGGAACTCAAGCATGTGCGTTTTTCAACCTTAAAAAATCAAATCGAAATTCGGGATCGGAAGATTCTCATTCCTCGCATGGACATCGCGTCAAGTGCAATCACCATTGGCGCTTCGGGTGTGCATGGATTTGACAACGTAGTGGATTATCATTTTGAACTTCTCTTGTCGGATTTACTATCACGCAAAGCGAAAAAAGCCAGGAAGACAACGGATGAATTTGGCGTTATTGAAGACGACGGATTAGGAAAAACCCGCTTGTTTATATCGATGAAAGGACCGGTTGACAAACCTGCCATTGCCTACGACAGCAAAGGTGCACAGCAGAAAATTCGCAATGATTTGCAAACCGAAAAGAAAAGCATGAAACAGGTGCTAAATGAAGAATTTGGTTGGTTTAAAAAAGACAGCACCGTTGTCAAGGATAAAAAAATAGTTCCTGACAAGAAAAAGAAGAAAGTCATTATTGAGTTTGATAACTAAAACAGATGCCCCTATAAGCCCATTCAAACCGAATGGGCTTTTTTGTTTTCATCCAATTGTAGGACCCTGTTATCGTTCGAGGTGTTCGAAACAAATAAATAGGCACAAGCAGCAGGGCAATACGTCTACACCGTTTCTGAGGAATGTTGAACGTCATTTTTATACAACTGGAAGAAAAGCACAGGAAGGAAAATGCTTATTAAAACAAGTGTTCCCACTAAGAACAGCACATTGGCGCCAGGATATTGGAGGATTTTAAACATAGATCCTACAGCGACAAAAATGCCACCCACTGCCCCACTCAGACTTCTGAATCGTGCACTTCCAGAGAGAAGCGAGAAATTCCGAAACGCTATTATGGCAATAAACAGCATTGAAAGAAGTAAAAAAACATTGCCGACAAACATAAATGCACTTCCGCCAGGCCAGCGCATGGTTCGAAAAGCAAACGCACTGAGGGTGAAAAATGAAGCAAAAAATCCGGAAGAATACAGGAGCTTTTTCATGGTGATTTGGGTTTTATAGGTGAGTAAAAAAATAGTATCCACTTCAACGGCTGGCAAACCATCAGGTGCTAATTGTTCCATGGCATTTTTAAACGCCTGTTCAAAAGAAACACCTTCATCGAGTTCGCGTTCAATGTGACAACATAAATGATCAAGCAGTTCAACCTGCAGTTCATGCATGCGTACACAATGATTAACAAGTGTTTGAATTTGTTCGAATTGACTATCCTGAAGTTCCATAGTGCATTCCGGGTTGTGGAAGTAATACCTGTTGCAACGTTTCGAAAAACTGAAATAGTTCATCCACACGTGCTTTTGACTGCACTTTTCCAGTGTCGGTTAAACTATAATAGATACGAGGCCGTTTACCCATAAACACTTCTTCGGTACTCAGCAATCCTTCTGCTTGTAACTTATGCAAGGCCGGATACAAGGATCCTTCTTTGAGCAGTATTTTTCCATCGGTGCGCTCTTTCACCGCCTGTGTGATTTCATAACCATACATCCTGCCCTGCTCTCCAAGCAATGTGAGCAAGATGGTGCTAAGTGTTCCTTTTAAAAGTTCTTTCGAATACATAGGACAAATATACATTGTTCTTC
>CALQRR010000248.1 GCA_943333015.1 Chitinophaga pinensis
GAGTTGGTTGTGGAAGTTTTGAATGCTGAACGGTGAGTTCATCTAAAAACTGCTGAATCTCTTCACGCGTTTTTATCAACCGCGCTAATAACCGCGCCAGCACTTCCGCTTCGTTCTCGTCAATGACATTCAGTTCATCATGAGAATTCAATTCTGATGCACACGTGACATGTTCAGCGTGCGTTTTTGAATCGGCTGGTGCGGAAAAAACAGGTTCCATACGCGTGGTGAATGAGGTGATCGTTTTGATAAGACAAACGTAGCCCTTCATCCCCGGCAACTGTTATACATCGCCCGTAAGGAATTACATAATTCACATATTTTCGAGGTTAACCTTGCGCTTTTGCTTGAGTTGTTTGAAATACGATGGCGAAAGTCCTGTTATTTTCTTGAATTGATTAGATAAATGCGCCACGCTGCTATAATGCATTTTATACGATATCTCGGTCAGGTTTAATTCATCATAGAGCAACAGTTCTTTAACCCGTTCAATTTTATTGACGATAATGAACTGTTGTATCGTAATGCCTTTCACATCCGAAAAGATGTTGGATAAATAGGTGTAATCGAATCCCAGCTGTTCACTGATGTAATTAGAATAATTCACCTTCGGTAATTCATCCGAATAATGAATCATTTGGGTAATGACATTCTTAATTTTTTCAATCAGAATGCTCTTTTTATCATCGAGTAACTCCAGCCCCGAATCGAGCAGGTTATACCGCAGCAACTCCATCTGTTCGGGGGTGAGATTTTCCAGCACATCGACCACTCCCAAGTCGAGCAAAACATAATGCAGGCCGAGTTTATTTAACGCTTCCTTGACTGCCATTTTGCAGCGCAGGCTAACCATGTATTTAATGTATAATTTCATACTGCTTTTATTTATTTGAACTAAAAACAAACGAAAGCGCAAAGCAAACCCCGATTCGAGCATGCATTATTTCCACTCTAAGGAATGAATCCATGCACGACAATTCACTCCATTGAGTGTTTGCCATAAGGGCATGCATTGCAAAAATATTTGGGTATATTTTTTACGTCAGGAATTAAAAAAGGCACGTTAAAACACACATGCACCTTTTAGGACCTGCACAAATATAGGCATTAAACCCTATAACGAAACATCGTTTCTCAGAAGTCCGGCTTTTGCTGCATGGGCAATTAAAGAAGCGGCATTGAGCACATCGAATTTGCTGAGAAGATTTTTCCGGTGACTATCAATCGTGCTCTGACTAACAAACAGTTTATCAGCAATTTCCTTGTTGGTCAGTCCTTCGGCAATGAGCAAAAGCACTTCTTTTTCGCGGCGCGTCAAGAGCACCTGCGTTGGGCTTTGTGGCAACTGTTCGTTAATGGAACGCTGCAGCTGAATATGTATCTCTCCCTTCATGGTTGCACGAATGGCATGTTCGATCTCTTCAAAGGAAGCGCTCTTGGTGAGGTAGGCCGATGCCCCGTTGCGGATCATCTCGCTGATGTACGCTTTGTCCTGATACGTACTCATAGCTATAACGCGTACTTGTGGAAACTCCTGACTGATTTTCCGGCAGAGATCAATGCCACTTATCTCGGGCATGTTGATGTCGGTAATGACAATGTCGACGGGCAGTGTGCGCATCAGTGAAATGGCCATCATGGCGCTGGACGCTTTGGCAACAAGTTCGATGCCCGCCATGTTTCTGAAAATATTCTCCATCCCTTCCAGCACAATGGGATGATCGTCGACAATGATAATCCGGATGAGAGCTGCTTCCATAGTGATGTTGAATGAGTTAAAAATAAAATCAATTATACAGGAAACTCAATAAGGACCGATGTGCCTTTGCCGATTTCCGATTTTACATCCAAAGAACCTTTCAAGTAGTTGACCCGGTGTTTTAAGTTTTCATATCCCGCACCGGAAGCCGTTTGAAGCGTGTCCACATCGAAACCCTTACCGTCGTCTTCTACCACCACATTGACCATGTGCTCATGCTTACTCAGCTGCACGATGATTTGTCCGGCACCCGAATGCTTCACGGCATTGGTGAGCAGTTCCTGCACCATACGAAAGGTGGTAACTTCCTGATCGCCCGCGAGTCGTTCGGTAAAGTTATGATGCTCTACATGTACCTTCACTGCACCCGATTCGTTGAGGCCGTCACATACATTCTGAATCGCTTGTACAAGTCCAAATCGGAGCAGCGACTCGGGCATCATGTTGTGTGCAACACGCCGCATTTCACCAATGGCATTGTCGAGTTGTTGGATAGAGGAACTAAAGATATGTGCATATTCTTCACTGATAACTACGTTTCCTTTCATAGACGATAACGATAATTTAACACCACTCAATAAACTGCCCAGTCCATCGTGCAGGTCTTTGGCCACGCGGCTTCGCTCCTGCTCTTCGCCTTTGATAATGGAATCCATTGCTACAAGCTGTTTCTCATTTTCGAGGTCCTTGATTTTCTGCTGTTGAAGGTCCTCCTGCTGTTGATTGATCAGCAATTTTCGTTTGAAATTCACATACAGCAGTCCGGAACTCATCACTCCCAACAGGGCCATGCCTATGAAGAGGTAATTGAGGCGTTTCGTTTCTGCCGCCTGTATTTGGCTGAGGGCATTTTGCTGAACGAGTTTTTCGAGCTGTAGGGCTTTTCGTTCGCTTTGGTACTTGGCCTCCAGCCCACTCACCCTTTCGGAAACATCTGTGTTAAAGGTGCTGTCTTTGTAGGTTAAATGCGCATCGAGGTAAGTATATGCTTGCTTATAATCTCCCCGGTGAAAGGCAATCTTAGATTTATTGAAATACAACTCCCGCAACAACATCCATTCGCCATCGGCCAAGGCCAACTTCAAACATTCATTCAAATATGTTTCAGCCGCCTTCATCTGGTTTAATGCTACCAAAGCAACTCCTTTGGCCAGCAGACAGGAAGCCCAAACATTTGGGTTATCGAGTTTCTTTCCATACATCAAACAGGAATCTGCATAGCGATTCCCCCCAGCAGATTTATTTTGTTGTGAACAGAACGTAGAAATATTTTGATAGACCAAGGTTTTGCGCATCAGATCATCCATCCGTGGAGCCATATCCATTGCTTGCCTACAAAACAGCCACGCTTTATCCAGCTCTCCTAACCAGGCATACACCCCCGCTATGGTCATATATATGGTGGCGACTTCATTGAAATTTTCAGTTTTCAAACCCAGCCGAATGCATTTCTCCCCATACTTAAGAGCATTATCGAACTGATGCTGCGTGCGGTAAAAACCGGTCAGGTTCGAATACATGATCAGCATCCGATTCGAATCGTTGTATTCTTCAAAATACCGCAAAGCCTGCAGACTATAGTGGATCGAGGAATCGAGCTGGTTGCTGAGCTGAAACACATTGGAGAGATTGCCCCGGGCAACAGCCATGCGGAGAGAATCGTTGCAGCGGATGGCCGCTTGAAGCGAAAGCCGGTGCAGCTGCTCGGCCTGTTTATACAGCGAGGCATTGCGACTCACATTGCCCAAATCGCTATAGGTTTTACTGAGCATGCCGCAATCGTTAAGCTGCAGGGCTATGTTCAAATTCTGTTTGTAATAGCGTTCGGCTTCGTGGAGATCACTATTTTCATAACTAAAGCCCAGATCACGGATGAGATCAAAACGCTTGGCTGGCTGCATTTCCGTTTTCAAGGCCTGTAACACTGCCACACGGTCGACCTCCTGCCCTTGAAGCCGACAGGAAATCAAGGTGAATACAAGCCATAAAAACGTGGGAAGGGAGCGGATCATGAATACCAATTGCGGGCAAATTACTCACAATTCCTTTGCTCATTGGGCACATGGGGCAAATTCCCCTAAAAAGGGGAGATTCCAAATCACCGTTTCACGGGATTTCATGAAACAAATGAAATACGGTGCTTTGAGACGCATTAAAATCAATAAACAATCAATTAAATCAGACATGATGAAACACATTCTACTTATCTGCCTTAGTCTTTTCTTAACTCAAATTGGCTGGTCGCAATCGGCTGCACTGGTTTGGGCCAAACAAATTGCAGGAAGCGACAATCAATCCATCACTGCCGTTACCCGCGATGGATTCAATGCC
>CALQRR010000249.1 GCA_943333015.1 Chitinophaga pinensis
CAGATTGAACGTTCGCAGCTTGGAAATAAAATCCGTGCGATGAATATGTTGCGAACCAAGTTGTATGATCTTGAGTTGGCTCGCCACAATGCAGCCATTTCCAAACGACGTAAAACCATGGTTTCCACCGGTGATCGTTCTGCAAAAATCAGAACCTACAACTATCCGCAAAGTCGTGTAACAGATCACCGAATTGGGTATACCATGTATAATTTGCCCACGTTTATGGGAGGCGATATTGAAGAATTAATCAATGCATTGCAGGTGGCCGAAAATGCAGAACGCATGCAGGAAGGAACAGAAGTTCAATGACACGGGCCGAATTAATTGCTTTCATCCGCCACCAGAAAAGTTTTCTCTGCGTAGGTCTCGATACCGACATTACCCGGATTCCCAAGCATTTACTTAGCGAGCCAGATCCTGTTTTTTCATTCAACAAAGCAATTATTGATGCAACACAGGAATTCTGTGTTGCATACAAACCCAATATTGCATTCTACGAATCACAGGGCGCGTCCGGTTGGGAAAGTCTGCGTAAAACATTGGAGTACATTCCTCCATCGCACTTTACCATTGCCGATGCAAAACGGGGCGATATTGGGAATACGTCTGCCATGTATGCGCACACATTTTTCAAAACATACCCGTTCAACAGCGTTACCGTTGCCCCGTATATGGGTAAAGATTCTGTTCAGCCATTTCTCGATTGGAAAGACAAATGGACCATACTTCTGGCACTGACCAGCAACCCGGGAGCCGCGGATTGTGAGCAATTGGAAGATAAAGCAGGTAAACGAGTATACGAACATGTTTTAGCAGCGGCAACTACCTGGGCCGGTCCCGAACAGCTCATGTTTGTCGCCGGGGCTACGCGTGTGGAGGAACTCAAACATCTACGTTCTATCGTCCCCGATTATTTCCTTTTAATTCCAGGCGTCGGAGCACAAGGTGGAAATCTCCAAGAGGTTGCTCGTGCTGCCATGACTGCCGATATTGGAATCCTGGTCAACGCTTCCCGCAGTATACTTTATGCATCCCTCGGGATTGATTTTGCGCAAGCCGCTGCTGCAGAAGCACTTGAAATGCAACAGGCCATGGCAGCGCTGATGCTTTAATTGATAAGGAGAATTAGGGCGTGCCCTTCTCAAACGGCGCTACCGCTGTGTTTGCTCAGGTCATGCTGTGCAGGGCTTCGCACGCTCCGGTGCGCCGCAAAAAGCTCCGCACAAACCGGTAAAACCGGTTTCCCTTTCCATCATTCACGCAAATCCGTTTAATTTTCAGCTGGATGGGGTTGGAGGTAGATCCCCTTTAAATTCGACGTATTTATCAGTTTCGTCCAGCTTTCTTATGCCACATTTCTTCGAAAGCTTTGTCTTTGAAGCATTTTCCTCGCGCATACATGGGGCCGTCCGCTTCCTCCCTCCAGATTCAAGTAACGCATTTTACCACACATGATTCGTCTGTTAAACGTTTATAAACGGCTAGTTTTAAACGTCAATGTTTATAAATCGCCGTTTATAAGCCCTCATCCCTGCATGCGCCATTCGTATTGGTATTCCTTGATTCCAGTGCTCATAAACATGAAGTTGCTGTGCATCCTGCGCAATGTTTTTGCATCTCATGCACACGGCCCAAGTGCTGGCCGGTGTTAGCTTGGTGTTCTAAAGCCACGCGTATGTTCAGTGAAAATCTGCTTCATTTCATTTGGAAATTCCGTTTGTTTCAACAAGAAGGAATTCGCTTGAATACAGGCGAACAATTGAGTATTCTCTCGCCGGGCAAATACCATCAGGATGCCGGCCCCGATTTCCAGGACGCACGGCTGCGAATTGGCGCAACAATCTGGGCTGGGAATGTGGAAATCCATCTTCGCTCATCGGATTGGTTTCGCCATCATCATGAAACTGATGCAGCATATCACAACATTATTCTGCATGTGGTGGCGGAACACGATGCCGAAGTGCAGGATCTGAACAACCAAAATGTGCCGGTACTGGAATTGAAATCTCTTATCTCCGAATCTTTGTTGAAACGCTGGACTGAACTGTCGGACAGTATGTTTCCCATTCCCTGTTCTGCTTTGGGACGGCCTGATGTGATGACCATGCGCAATTGGCTCGATCGTTTGGTTGCCGAGCGGATGGAAGATAAGGCCTCCCGAATTAGGCAATTATTGAATCTGACAAAAAATGACTGGCAGGAAACGATGTACTGTTTCGTTTTCAGATCCATGGGCATGCAACTCAATGCTGTGCCGTTCGAATTACTTGCTCGATCCTTACCTTACCGTGTGGTGCTGAATTACAGGCAAAGCCGTTTTCAATTGGAAGCTCTTTTATTCGGACAAAGTGGACTGCTCCACGATGAACACTTGGAGGAATATCCTCGCGCTCTTTGGGAGGAATACCGATTTCTGGCCAGAAAGCATTCGTTGAAACCCATTGATAAACATCTGTGGAAATTTCTCCGGCTTCGTCCCATGAATTTCCCTTCCGTGAGGATCGCACAATTGGCTGATCTGCTCAGTAAGCATTCCATCTCACCTGAAACATTCAGAGAAAGGGCAACCTTAAAGGATTGGATGAATTGGTTTGATTTAAGCGTTTCCCCGTATTGGGAGGAACACTACGTATTGGATCATGTCTCGGAGAAGCGCAAGAAGCATCTCGGAAAGGTTGCTGGGCAGAGTTTGCTGATCAATGCTATTGTGCCCTTTGTTTTTGTCTATGCGACTCAACGTGGTGATGAATTGTTACGCGATCAGTCGTTAGAGGCTCTTTATCAATTGCCGGCGGAGAAAAATCTTATCCTCAGAGCGTGGAATCAGTTTGGAATTCAGCCCGAATCGGCAGCTGAATCACAAGGATTGATTCAATTAAAGTTGGCCTATTGTGATGCCCGTAAGTGTCTCGATTGTGCTGTCGGTCATCGCCTACTGAAAGGAAATGAACACATGAAGCAATCTTAGTTTAAACGGTAAGGAACCGACATTTTGAATTCAGGAATGTTTACAGTAAAAGATTTACCATCAACTACGCGTTCGAATGTGTAATTGCCTTTCATCTTTCCGAATTCGGATTTCAGATTGCACGCAGATTCATATTCATACACTTCACCTGGACGAAGAACCGGCTGCTGACCAACAACACCTGCACCATCAACATCACGGTGTTCAGAAATGGAATCTACAATGTTCCAGTGACGGCGAAGTAATTGAACATCGTAATCACCTGTGTTCTCAATTTTGATTTTGTACGTGAACAAGAAGTACATTTTTGCAGGATCTGAATATAGATCTTGAAATTTTGTTTCAACTGTAACCCGGATGTCATTTGTAACGAGTGTGATCATGGTTTCTGTGTTTTTGTTGAGACAATATTAGGCACAAATCATAACACAAAACAAATTGACATCTTCTGGAAGCCTTGGTAGACGTGGGTTATGGAGAATGGTTCTGTCGAAATCGCTTTTGACTTTACAAATATGCAAAAAATCTTACGCCTAGTTTACGTGCGCCGTTGAATTATTGATTTCGGATTGAGTTTATCTGACCAACCCCAATTAGCTCATCAAAAACTTCGGTGTATTGCCTGTTATAAAAGAGAATTTGATAATCATTCTCGGTATTGAAAAAGCTTCCTTCTATGTAGGATTCATCTCCGGGGCCGCCTTTCGAAGGCTGAAAAACATAACTGTAGTTGTAAATTCCTTGCTTGAGTAAGATGCGCGATTTATATGCCTTATTCTGGTAATCGTATAACGGACGAAATCCCTTTTTGAATTGCCAATCGCATAACGAACCAAACAAATAAAGGTTACCATTTACTACCGGAGCTTCGAATGGAAGTGAAAAATCAACCCATGCATAATCGCCATCTAATTCAGGCTCAGAGCCTTCTTGGTTTCGGATGTAAAATTTCCCATTTGCCTCTGTCAATGAACGGTAGCTTGTAAAGGCACGCACCGGATCATCTAGCAGAGCCACTTCAACTAAAACAGAGTCTCTATATATCTTTTTCACACGGTCACTCTGCATGCGCAGACTTCTAATATCCACCCACCGGTATTCATTTCCCCCC
>CALQRR010000250.1 GCA_943333015.1 Chitinophaga pinensis
GAGGATCTTATGACGCACCCCAGGAATGATGGTATCGATGGATTGGCCGATCAGGTCAGTCTGTTTGAAGCCAAACAGCTTTTCGGTTTGTGCATTAAACAAATGAATTACTCCGGACTGTTTCATAATGAGCACAGCATCGGGAGCATTTTCGAGAATTGCTTTAAATTTTTGTTCCGATGCTAGGAGTTTAAACTCAAGACGTTTGATGGTTGAAATATCGACCGTATGAGCGATGAATCCATTAACATGTCCATTGACGAAATCGGGATAATAATTGACGATGGCAAAACGAACCTCGCCACCGGGAATGTGAATACTTCGTTCAAATTGTTGAGGCACACCGGCAAGCACACCATCAATAAATCCTCTAATTTCTTCGAATTGTTTTCCGGTGAGCTCATTTAACCGAACCGTATCGATCATAGAATCGCGACTCACGCCAAACCAATCGAGATAGGATTTGTTGGCAAAACGACAGATTAGATCTCTGTCCCAATAGGCAATCATGGCATCCAGATGATCGACTACATTGAGAACGGTTCGACTATAATGTACTTGTTTAGAATCGGATGGATTGAGCGCTGGGTCCATATCAAACACTAGAAGTAAAATTTCGGCTAATGACAGAAATCAATCTCCCAAATGAACTGCAAGATTAGGAAAAAGCAGCCTAGTAAGGGAAATAATTTCAATGAAACAGATTAAAATTAAGTGGACTAAATCAAGAAAAAGACATGAAAACAAGCGAATGATATGCAGACATAAATAAAATTAGTGATGCAATGACCAAGAGCCTTAGGTTTTAGATAAAAACAGGTAAGTGAGAGGAGCGTTTATGGCACAACGAGAATCTTATTATATGAAATACATGAGTGGTAAAATTGCGAATTGATAAATTCTGAAACGGAGAAACGCTTTCGTTTGATATACGAAAGTGTGCATCTAGCCCTGTTGATGAGCTCAACGCGCGCGGTAGCGATAGTCGTGGCACCCCTTGGGCGGCTTTTTAGACGAACAAGGAGTAGAACGGATAGCGCGGACACCGCCAAAAAAAGAGGAATTCTGCTATAAAAATCATGCCCTTAACAATAATTAACACACTTATCTGGTTATTCAAAAAAAGCTGGACAGATGAAACAGGCCTACCTATCTCCACTAAAACTCCCTGCCTATGTTTCATGCCGTTATGCTTGGCCTGACGCTTTTTGCGCCCGGATTACAGCCCGCAAAACCTGTTTCAGACACCCTGCTGATTCAATTCAATAACCAGTCACATACGATTGAATCGGCCTCAGCGGAAAAGGTGTATTATAATTCGGATATCATCCTCCGAGCAACATCCATTGAGATTCTAATTCCGGATTATTTACCCGCGAGAGATCTCCCAACAGAAACGCTCGAACGACTGCAGGAAATCAAAGACTTGCTCGAATCCGAGGGGGCACCAATGGACGAAGTTCAGGAGCGGCGCATCAGTGACAGGGCTGAGATGGATCGGTTGGGCATCAACCCCAAAACGTATGGGCTTAAAATTTTCCACTGGAATGATGCTTTTCAACGTCCCTCGGCGGAGTCTCCCTTGTGCAGTTTAGACACCACTATCTTTCAATCAGATGGCATTGGCATTCACATACGGATGTGCGATTATTTAGAATTAGATGCGCTTCCGCGTATAATTCCTGCGGCCGGGATGGCGGTAAAGAGTCCCATAACGTCTCACGAGGATATTCGACTATTACACGATTTTATACTGCACGATTCGTTAAAGAAAAAACTTATTGTGGCTTTGCCCATGAACGGGAAAGTCCGCACGGCGGATTTGAAGCTGGAATATTATAACGAAACAGAACAGCTCTGGCTGATGGTCAATACAGAGACCATTGAAACGCGAAAGCAGGATAAACTCCAGTATGCATATGTTCCGCTGCAGGTACCCGGAAGATACCGGTTAACGGCACCAGTTCCAGCAAATGCGCCCTACACACTACTTCTGGCACCGAAAGGCTATGGCATTTTAGCCGCTCACATCAGTCACGCCGGTGTAGATGGGTTTGAAGCCGAAAAAGTACTAGGAAGCACGGCTCTTGCATTTCAGTTACAGGAGGAGCCGTCGAATTACCGGATCCGAATGCGGTTGTGCGATGCGGGAGGCAAACAGACTGACGAGCTGGAGATACCGTTGGAAGCTTGTTTGAAAAAGCAGGTTAGTGCCAAGAGCTGGGCTGACAACCGGATTGTGAGAGCATCCTGCAAAGGACGAGTGCCCGAAAAGGCAGGACAAATCCCCAACATTGAGCTTCCTAATCAAATTGTTTCACGTTAAATCCACCGCTATGAGAATCTACATCATTCCCTTCCTGCTGCTGGCTTGGACAGTAAAGGCACAGCCATCAAATCCGCGCATTGAATGTCAGAAAATAGCATTCAGTGAATTTGAAAAAAACTTTACCACACAGGACGAAAAAGGTGAACCCATGATACTTGTTTCGGCGATGCGAATTGTGATTCATGCGAAACGCTGCTTCGATAAAGGATTTACGGTAAACCTGCCTATTGAGCGAAAAAAAGAGTTCAACCAACCCGGCTGGTATTGTTGGAATCCGGTAAAGAAATGCTGGATAAAAGATGCCGTTCCTGTGATTGTAAACGAGCAATACAGTGGCCGTTCAGGTTTTAAGGTCGTGGTCAAATGTCCGGGGGTGTATGCGTTTTTTGATCATCCCATCAGTACCGAAAAAGGGCTACTAATAAAGCCCCCGGGGAAATCGGAAATTGTAAACGCCCAGATTATCCAGAGTGATCCACCCATGATTGTAACGCTGACACCTAAGTTGTTAGGCAAGGAAATTAAAGTGCCCGTGTGCGACCTTCAATACACGGCTATTGTGCGGCTAACATTGAAAGAAAACGGAAAACAACGAGAAACCGAATACCTCGTTGGTGCTGTTTGCGATTTATCCGAAAGCCCTAATGCAGAAGGATACCGTGAGATACGGCTCAAGACAACAAACGAAGAAACACGTGCTATTCACCCTTAATTCCAACCAACATGAGAACTTACTTTGCAATTGTATGCTTTCTGGCGCTTGCCTGCGGACAGGCTCGTGCACAACGGCTAAGTTTTGGGGATGCCCTCAAACGAAAACTGGTAGAATATAAAGTTAAAGCTGGCAACTTGGCCAATCGTAGGATGATGATAACGGTGAAAAACAATCGTCAGGATGCGCTCAATGTGGAATTGGAAGCTGGCAGAACGTTTCTTCCGGATGATAAATTTAGTCAGCCTTTTGTGGTGACACATGCAGTGGCGATGAATTTAGATAAAGGAGAGGAAAAAGCATTTTGGGTAGACGCCTGTTGTGGCAATAGCTCCGCCAGCGCCCCCAGAAATGAATTGACCTTTAGTTCAACAAAAATGGGATCAGAACAATTGCTCACAACCTTGCAACTGATGGACAAGCACAAAGTGGTATCACACAGTTTATATCAAAATGTGATTTGGCATTTCACCAACAAGCATCAGATAGCATCGGTATTTGCGCATGAGAGCGACAGTGTAACCAATAATCTGATCATGAAAACCATTTGCACATTGGAGAATATCCGTCCCAGTTGGTATTCGCTAAAATATGCAGCGGCAGCTTCGGGTGATGCCATGGATTTTTCAGGCATTCCTGAATCGATCCAAGGTAGACTGGAATTCATCAATCCCTCACGGGAAAACTTGCAGGTGGAGCTCACCGACATTTCCGGTAAAGTGATTAATGCATTGGAAATGTTTGTCGATTATCCAGCAGGGAATTCTACTATCCCGGTGGCGTTAAACGTGAGTGATTTACCCAAAGGCACCTACTTTATTCGAGTGGTCAATGAGAAAAATCGGGTGTTAAAAGATTGGGAAATTGATATTGGCTAATTGCTGACATGAAAAAGCCCTCTGATACCAATTGGAGGGCTTTTTTCATTAAAATAATGTTGAAAATGCTTCGGAAATAAAATTACACTGCAAGGGATTGGCGCAGAACTCCGCTAGTTTTGTCATTGAGTCAAACACCCAAGATTTTATTTATGTCATC
>CALQRR010000251.1 GCA_943333015.1 Chitinophaga pinensis
AATGAACAACAGCAGGATACTTAGGCATTGATGGAGGAGTTTAAAACAAAAATAAGGAAGGCATGCTGGCTCACAAGCAAAATAGTTGGTTTATACTGACAATATTTTCATGGGTATTTCATAGTCCATGTAGCTTTTAGCAGTACTTTTACCCGACAAATCAAACCTTTTTATACATGATGATTGATGATAAAATGGTTGTTTCGGTGAACTACCGTCTCACTGTAAGCAGCGATGGATCTATACAGGAAGAACTGGTAGAGGAAACCAATGCGGAACAACCGTTCGTATTTCTTTTCGGTGTCGGTGGACTGCTGGAAGAATTCGAGAATAACCTTCGCGGACTTAAATCCGGAGATGTTTTCGACTTTGTAATTAAGTCAGAAAACGGCTACGGCGTTAATAACGATGAAAACGTGGTACGAATCCCTATGGCTGCCTTTGTAGCTGACGGAGAAGAACTGGACACCGAAATGGTCAGTCCGGGAAACTTCCTTCCGATGGTTGACGATCGTGGAAATCAGATGCAGGGCCTTGTTCTTGAAGTTACAGAAGAACATATTGTGATGGATTTTAACCATCCATTGGCTGGCAAAGACCTTCATTTTAGCGGAACGGTGAACGATATTCGTTCAGCATCGGCAGAAGAACTTTCTCATGGACACGTTCATGGGGCTGGTGGTCACCAACACTGATTGATCTTAAGAAAAAGAAAAGCCCTGATGGAAAATATCCGTCAGGGCTTTCTTATTTAATGCTGATAATTATGCAGCAACAGGAGCAGGTGCTTTAGCAGTGATGTTGAATTTTACCGTGAAAGCATCATTAATCATTTTATCACCCAGGTCAGGGAAGAATTTACCTGAACCGAATTTAATATCCCATTGGGTGCGGTCGATGTCAAATTCAGCTTTCGCTGTTACATCCGTTGCACTCATTGTAATGGTTGCAGGGAACGTAACTGCTTTTGAAATGCCCTTAATCGTAAGGTTTCCAGTTACTGTGTAGTTAGCAGCTCCTGCAGCAGCTCCTGCAATTGGAGTAGCCGATACGATTTCAAATGCAGCTTCTGGATTTTTTTCAACGGAGAAGAAATCATCCGACTTTAGGTGACCCAATAATTTTGCATTGTATTCGTCTGTTGCAGGAAGATCCAGAACAACAATGCTGTTCATATCCATCACAAATTTACCAGCAGCAAGTTTACCAGAATCTGATTGAATTTGACCGGATTTGATGGTAACGGTTCCGTTGTGTTGTCCCGTTACTTTTTTAGCCAGCCATTCAACATTAGAAGATGCTGAATCGATTGCATAGGTAATGGCACCAGCAGTTGCAGAAGCAGCAGTTCCGCTTTCAGAAACAGTAGATGATCCGCCACAGCTTGCGAATAGAAATGCGGCCATCAAAGCCGGAAATAAAAACACTTTTTTCATTGGGTATAGTATTGGTTTGGGGTTTAAAGTTGGGTGATGGATGCTCTTCCTTTATCAAGAAGACTATTTAAAAGCTGCGCCTCTTCTTCTGTCAATGTCTTGGAACCAAAAAAGAATTCATGCTCAATGACATCTATCTTTTTTAAAAGTTCTAAACCGAGATCTGTAATGCTCACATCCACAGCTCGGCGGTCATTGGCGCAAACCGATCGTTCGACTAATTTCTTGGCGCGCAGTTTCTCCACAATACGCGAGGCGTTGGAAGCTTTGTCGATCATGCGGTCTATTAAGTCATTTACCGTTGTTGCCTTGGGATGTTGCCCCCGAAGTATGCGCATGATGTTAAACTGAGGACCCGTTAAACCAAACGTTTTGAGCACCTGATGATGGCGGTTGGTCAAACAACTTACCGTGTACAACAGATTGATGGATGCTTTCTGATGCTCATTCTTAAACTTGGTCTGTTGTACGTCTTGTTCGATTCCCATAACGATTGCAAATTTATGTAAACACATTATATGTACCTACATTATTTTCAATTTGATGTAATTTTTTACCTGTAAAATAATTACGTCTTGGTTATGAGGCTTTTACAAAATTAACTGTACGAACTCCATCCGAAGTTTGCACCCGAATCAGGTACATTCCTACGGGTAAATCCTGCACATCGGCCTGCATTTGAACACATGGTGCCACCGACTTACGAATGAGGATACGGCCAGTTAAATCAACAATCTCGATTGCGGAGATGGTTCCACCGCTGACCGAAAGATTACATGCATTCTGGCAAGGATTGGGATACAGTTTAAGCGAGTTGGTGCTGATTTCAGCCGTTCCGGCGATGTCAATAAATTCAATAAACTCGCGTAAATAATTGTTTTGCAATGCCTGTGTATTGTTATTCCATAGCTGCGCCTCAATCCGAATGAGACGCTGCTCTGCATCATAGGAATTAGTATAAACGGACATGTCAGAAATATTCCAATTCACACCATCGTAAATTTCATATTTATCCAACGTTCGGTTGGCATATAAATCCGCCTCGGTTGTCTCTCTAGATTCGGGAACCCATGCGCCATCGGTATCTACTTCGACTAACTGCACAAAACCTCCCGCAGCCGGTGTTGTATTCATGCGTTCTGCATTGTACCACGTTCCATCAAACAATTCCTGCATCACATAGGCAAGTGGTTCAGACTCTAGTAAGGGAATATACTGGTCATTCCATTGCAGATCAAACGCACGTTGCGAAATGATCCAGGCTGATACATCCCAATCGTAAATGTAGGCAGAGTCTGGGCGAACGCTACTTCCCAAGTAGGAGAAATCAAACCGCTGGGCATTCACAAACACCCCCGGTGTGATATCCGCAGTTCGAATTGTGACCACATCCATACGATTGGACGGCGAATACGAAACAACATATTCCAGATACGGCTGCCAAAGCATCAAGCTGTTGTCGTATGCTTCCTGTGTTGCTAAAACCAAATTTCCAGATGCATATTCATCTGAGCGACGTTGCCCATCCATCAACACCCAAACACTTCCATCCCAATTCCATGTTTCGTATCCGGTCTCAAAGCCATTATTCGCATACAACGTGACTTGTTTTGAAAGGTTCGTCCACGTTACACCATCGCCTCCTTGGGTAATCTCCGTTTCCTTTTTCCCTGCAGCATTGTATGTATAAGTCGATCGCTGCATAATAGTTGGCCCGCTCGGATACGCTAACACACTTTGTGAAAGTTGAGCGTTATCATAGGTATAGGTCGACAATGAATATAGATCCCAGCTATTCATAAACGAATTCCAATTGGAGAAACGTTCCTGAACAGGACGCCATTCAGGAAGATCCCGGTTATGGGAATTCCGGACTGTGTGAGAAGTTATAGAAGGAAGTGATGTTGTCCGATCGGTCTGCTGCCCGGAGAGCAAAACCGGAGAAGTGCATATTGCAAAGAGGAAAATACGAAAGAGGGTTTTCATATAGGTGGAGTTTGAGTTCAAAAATAGTTTCAAAATTCTGTTTCACCAGTTAAAATTTCACAGCATCTCAGAATCACTCCCATAAACGGTTTGAGCCGCAGCGGCATCGTATCCCAAATCACGCAACCAGTGGGCGTAGGCATCCGAGAAACCATGGGTGACAATGATCCTACTGGCGCCACTTTCTTTTACGGCCGTATTGAGATCGTTCCAGTCGGCATGATCTGACAATACAAACCCCCGATCGGCACTGCCTAGTTTACGCTTGCTCCCAACTCCCATCCAGCCCGAGGCGATACCCAAGGAATACGAACCCAATTGCTTCATCAGGGGCGAATCGGCAGCTATAAAAGGTGTCATCACCAAGGCTTGGCTAAAATGATCGGCGGTGAGTCCAGAGGAAATCCGAAGCGAAGGTGGCAATGTAAAACCTGCACTGCGCAATACGTCGTTGGTTGTGGCAATGGCATCGTGGGCGAATACCGGACCAATGGAAGCATCAAGGTGAACAAGCATTCGTTGCGATTTCCCCAACGAATATCCATGCATCACACTACAGATTCCTTGAGCAGCATTGCTTCGCCACCAACTATTGATTTCCTCAAAAATGACCGCCTGAGGTTTCCAACGATA
>CALQRR010000252.1 GCA_943333015.1 Chitinophaga pinensis
CATCATTCTGATAATCACCAGTTGAGTTACCACTGTCGAAGAAAACGCCGTCACAAATAGTAACAGTTCCATTTTGCATCAATACAACATCACCCGGAGCTGCAGCAGTAGTAAAACTAACCACAGCACATCCTTCAGCAGCTCCACTGGCATTCACCGGAACAATACTGTAGTAATATGTAGTTGAATTGATAAGCGCTCCCGGATCAAATGAAATACCGGAAACAGCTGAAGCAACTAAAGCAGGAGTAGCAGATGTACCGAAGTAAACATCATAACCTGTTGCTCCAGAAACAGCGTCCCATGAAAGCTGCGTTGATAAACCTGCATTGATAGATGCATCAGCAGGTAAAGTATTCGCAGAACATGTTGGGATTGACGTTAAAGGAACACAGGCAATGGTTGCTGCCCAACCGGCGAAAGTACCAACATCATCAGACGAAAACAGGAATGTTAAAGCTCCTGTTGGATTCGTAGCTGTTAATGTACCTGGGATATCTGAACCAGAGAAAAGACCTATCACATTTGCGAACTCATCTGTTCCATCTGCAACAGCTAAGAAATCAAATGACTGATCTAATTCAAAAGAACTAAACGTTACGGAGATAGCTGATCCTGCTGTTTCAGGATAGACAGTCAACATCGACAATTCATTATTGTCGTAGTTGTTGTTTACACCGCCAGCATCGAAGAAATTACCAGTACACGTTGTAACTGAACCATTTCCCTGAAGGATTGTCAATGCTCCATTATCAACTGTTGTGAATGATAAAACAGGACATCCTGTAGCATCACCAGCATTGTTGGAAGGAACTATTTGATAAAAATAAGTTGTGTTAGGGTTAAAAGATCCTGGATTAAAGGATGTTCCTGTTTGGTTATCAGAAACTAGAACCAAAGCATCTGCTGCTGTACCGAAGTAAACATCATATGCTGTAGGATCACCGGAACCAGCAGTCCAGCTTAGGATTTGTGTTAGTTCAACATTGGACGCTCCGTCAACAATACCATAAGCATCAGCACAAGCTGGAGGAACAGTAGCATTCAGCGCAAAATTAAGTTCAAAGAAACGAATTGTGCCAATGTCTCCTGCGAAATCATCACAAACACGGAGTTTCCATAAACCATTTGGATTTGTACCCGCATTAAGATCATTCAAATCTCCTTCGGGAATGTATGTCCCAACGAATGGTGCATTACTTCCGACAATCGGAGTTGAAGCACTCATCGAGAATTTGGCAGTTTGAGTACAGTTACCAACAGAGTAGATTCCATAATTGGAACCAGATCCGCCATTATCAGAAGACAACTCAATAATCTGTCCTGATGGTGATTCTAGATAGATATCCAAATCAGCAGCCATCGTATGCTCAATAATGAAACCTGTTGAGCTAAGAATATGACCTGTACCAAGACTTGTTAGTCCAGATACAGAGATCGTCGCAAGCGTATTGTTCGGACAAGCATTATCTTGAATAGTAGAAGTTAGACCGCAAGCAGTAGTAAATGTCAAACCTGCAGGTGGTCCTGGAGGATCAGATGAAAAGTTGATTGTGTAATCTTCCGTTTCACCAAACTGAGAAGATGAACAAGGATTAACGGATCCTCCAGTTACGGGAACTGAAAAAACCATACGGACACGCATACGTGTATTACCAGCAAGTGGATTGGCAGGAGTTGTGAAATTAATATTACCGGTTGCGTTTGAACCGATGTTCACTTGTCCTAAGCGTTCGTCTTCAGAAAATTCAAAATCTTGATTGTAATCGATCCAAGCAGAAACAATTTCAGAAAAGTCTGGATTGTTTTTTACCGCTAACGTATAAGAAGAAGAAGAAGAAAGACTTGTGCTTAAGCTTGTGTAATCCTGAAAAGCAGCTCCAGAGATTGAACCTGTATTCTGATTATTGATTGAACCAAGACTTACACCATTAATGAAATCTCCGTTTGCAGTTCCTAAACTATATGTAGGAATACAATATGCGGTAGAACCAGAAGTTCCGATGAGTGTAATCGTGAGTTCAACACATGACTCAATACTTACACATGTATTTCCAGCACCGGTTGCATCCACGAGGATATCGTAAGTGCCATTTGATGTTGGAGTAAAATCAACACGTGAAAGCAAACCACAAAAATCATCGTTGAAAGTAAGGGCACCGCCTGCACCGCCTTGTGCATAAATAGTAACACGTGTATCAGCTACGTCAGTAGTTGCACATGTTGAAATCCGGTATGTACTTCCAGCCTGAAGTCCTGATACACGGAAAAATTCGCCTGCGAAAATACAATCACCATCACCTACAGAAGCTCCAACAACAGAAGGAGCACTGAGAGTTGTATACAAGGTATTGTCATAAGGACATTGCGCCTGAAGGCTTGTTGACCAAACCGTCAGAAGCAGCAGCGCAATAAAGAGGGAGTATAGTTTTTTCATTGTCTCGCGTGATTGATACATATATATGTATGTCCTTTCGGATGTTATTTGGAAGAATTACTTGAAATACGTTTCAACTTCCCGGAATTTCCAGAATGCTCTTCCACGTATTTTTTATAAAGGTCAGAATGCTCATCCATAAACTTTGATTTTGCAATCTGATAATTCTTTTCATCTACTGAGGAATTTCCTGTGGTTACATATTTAGGATAACCCGGAAGATCGATAATAGTGAAAGATCGTTCGTTGCTTTTGGAGGATTTCTTAGATACATCAGTCCCCTTTTCTTTTGCTGCTAAACGCTCTTTACGTTCTTTCCCTGGTTGTGCAGTAGTATTTGTTGCGCCAGGATTGGAGGAACGAAGTGCCTGAACTCGCTTGTTTTCTTTTTCTTTCCAAGCCTCAACAGCTTTCATGTGATTAACACGGTCAGCCTCTGCATTACCAGTTGACTTAAGTGTTGGATAAGGAGCAGGAGTAGAACCTCTGGTTGCAGAACTTTGTGAAAAGCCCGCAAGAGGAATCAGCATCAGACTGAAAAGCAGCAAGAGCTGAAAGCGAAAGCACTGTTTCATAGAATAGAATTGATTGAATTTGGCTGAATTTTAGTTTACACAATGTAACCCGAGCAAAAATATCTAATTCTTGCAGAGAAAAAAATCTTTAGGCAAAAAAGATATTACGGTAAAACCCTTATTTATGAAGGAATTCACATCTCAATCATTAAAAAAAGAAGTCTGATTTACAAAATGTCTTACATGATGGTCTGTCTTGCAAGCGAGAAGAAAGAAATATCGGTTAAAAAAGGCTATGAATCCACATAGAAACCGAACTGTGAATAACTCTATCTTTGCCACCGCAAAAAAATAAACATGGACAGAAATTCGATCTTCGGGCTATTGCTCATCGGAGCTATTATGGTGGGTGCTACCATTTATAACAGACCTGATCGAGAGGCCTTGGAAAAGGCTCAATTAGAACAGGCTGTACTAGATAGTCTTAATACCGAAAAAAGCAAGAAAAAATCAACGGTGTCGCAATTCGTGGGAACACCCGTTATCAATACTGATACTTCGTTATCAGATTCTGTTGATCATATCAAACGAATTGCCTTGTATGGGCCATTCTCGGATGCCGCTAAACCTCAAATCATTGAGGATATCTCTATTGAAACGGATCTGTTTAAAGCAACTATTTCTTCAAAAGGCGGGTATATCAATCATTTAACGCTAAAGGAATTTGTCACGTGGCAAAAGAAACCACTCGATTTAATTCAAAGCGATTCCACCAACCTATCCTTTTCAGTTGTTAGCGGAGCACTTCAAATTCCCACAAACGAGCTTTACTTCTCCTCTATTGATGGAAAAAAATCTTATTCAGTAACTGGAAGCGATTCGGTTAAATTCACGCTTCGGTCAGCTGGTGATCAAGGAGAAGCTATTGATTACACTTTCATAGTCTTTGGTGACGCCTATAAAGTGAATCAAACCGTGCAACTGATCGGATTAAATCCTACCGGCAGTAAAATGTCTCCAATAGCCTTTAATTGGTCACAGCTGGCACCTCGTCAGGAGAAAAATCTCGAAAATGAGCGGAATAACTCA
>CALQRR010000253.1 GCA_943333015.1 Chitinophaga pinensis
CAACGGCATCGAAAAAGCATCTTCCTGGTGGCTCATCGGATGTTACGGCGTCATTACCATTGGTGAATTATTCCTGAGTCCGATGGGATTATCGATGGTTTCGAAACTAAGTCCGCCCCGTTTAACCGCTCTGATGATGGGCGGCTGGTTTCTGTCCACTTCGATCGGGAATAAACTTTCGGGGATTTTGGCCACCCTTTGGGATACATACGAGGATAAAACAAATTACTTTTTGGTGAACTTCTTCCTATTGATCGGGGCAACAATACTGATGTTTTCCATGTTACGGTGGCTGAAAAAAATCTTTAAAGACCACGCTGCATAATTTCCAGTCTATTTTCCTATGCCTCATTTAGATCCGCTTTTAGAACGACTTAAAAAAGATGCCCCCGCATCGGTCATGGTCTTTTTAGTTGCCCTACCGCTGTGTTTGGGTATTGCCTTAGCCAGCGGTGCACCAGCATTTTCAGGAATATTGGCGGGAATTATTGGAGGTATTGTCGTTGGTCGGATTAGCGGCTCCAATCTCAGTGTAAGTGGTCCGGCTGCGGGCTTGACCGTCGTCGTGGTCGATTCCATTCAGCAACTCGGTTCATATGAAGCTTTTTTACTAGCCGTTTGCATCAGTGGTGGTTTTCAAATCATCCTTGGATTGCTCAAGGCAGGTGTCTTGGCCAACTTCTTCCCCTCATCGGTCATCAAAGGCATGCTGGCATCTATCGGTGTGGTACTCATCCTCAAGCAATTACCCAAAGCCCTTGGGTATGATTTTGATTTTGAAGGCGATGAAAGTTTTGAAGAAGCCGGCGGGCACAATACGTTTACCGATATTTACTACGCGTTCCTCGAATTTAAACCGGGTGCTGTCATTATCACGCTTGCCTCGTTATTCGGAATGATCCTCTGGGATGCGCATATTGCTAAAATTAGCAAGGCACTTAAACTGATTCCCGGAGCACTCATAGCGGTCCTTGCAGGAGTTTTAATCAACCGTGCTTTTGGAATCTGGCAACCCGATTTTTTTCTGGAACCTTCGCATCGCGTGGATCTTCCCACGGGAATTTTACAATCAGGAATTAGTGATCTGATCATCTTTCCCGATTTCATGGCGTACACCAATCCCAAAATATATACGGTGGCAATCACCTTAGCACTGGTTGCCAGCATCGAAAGTCTATTAAGCATCGAAGCCGGCGACAAGATTGATCCCTATCACCGTATCACACCGCTCAACCGAGAACTCGTCGCACAAGGTGTGGGAAATATAACATCCGGATTTCTTGGTGGCTTACCTGTTACTGCCGTCATCGTGCGCACCTCTGCCAATGTTTTAGCAGGTGCCGTTTCCAGAGCATCCACTATTCTGCATGGTGTTTTACTGGCGGTGAGCATCATTGTTTTTCCGCTTATCCTCAATTCCATTCCACTGTCCTCATTGGCGGCCGTTCTGTTATTGGTTGGTTTTAAACTCACCAAACCATCGCTTTACCTGGCCATGCTCAAGAAAGGCATTACGCAGTTTCTCCCGTTCATCATCACCATCATTGCGATCCTCTTTACCAACCTCCTTGTTGGTATCGGAATCGGACTGGTGGTCGGACTCGTATTTGTGTTGATTTCGAATTTCCACCGGTCTGTGAGCGTAACCAAAGACAAGCACAATGTGCTAATTCGACTGAGAAACAACGTATCCTTCCTCAATAAAACCATTTTGAGAGATGCACTGCTGAACATCGAATCCGGAAGTTCTATTCTGATCGATGGAACAAAAGCGGCATTCATTGATCAGGATATCATTGAAACAATTGAAACATTCATCCAATCGGCGCATAACCGCGGGGTAAATGTTGAATTAAAACGCACAAATACCAGTTATAACGCGTATTTTAGAATACAAGAAGATTAAATGAAAACCCTCGAACGACTCCTCTTAGAAAACAAAGCTTGGGCAGCAGAAAAACTGGATGCAGATCCTGAATATTTCTCCCGTCAATCGAAAGATCAATCCCCTGAATTTTTTTGGATTGGATGCTCCGACAGCCGTGTCCCTGCAAACGAAGTGACCAACACCGAACCGGGTGAAATTTTCGTTCACCGGAATGTGGCCAATCTCGTTGTCAACACCGACCTCAACCTGCTGAGTGTTCTTCAGTATGCTGTTGATGTACTCAAAGTCAAACACATCATCGTATGTGGCCATTATGGCTGCGGTGGTGTAAAGGCAGCGATGACACAACAATCGTTCGGCTTGATCAACAAATGGTTACGCAATATCAAGGACGTTTACCGCTTTCACCGGGTAGAAATTGACGGGATAAACGATTCTGAAAAACGGGTTGACCGCTTGGTAGAACTCAATGTGATGGAACAGATTCACAATCTGGCTAAAACATCGATTGTCCAAAAAGCATGGGCCAATCGACAAGGACCTGTTTTGCATGGCTGGGTGTATGGTTTGGAAGACGGCATTCTGCAGGAGATCATTACGCTCGATCATACCTACAACGTAGATCCGATATACCGGTTTACCTCAGATGAATTGAAGGATTGATCAACACACACCTCCAATTGCTACCTTAGCGCATCCCAAATCAAGAACATTCATGTCAGGACATAGTAAATGGGCGAATATCAAGCATCGCAAGGGCTTGAAGGATAAGCGTCGCGGAAAACTCTTCACGCGTATCCTCAAGGAGCTGATGATGGCCACGCGGAACGGAGGTCCCGATCCCGATGGAAATCCGCGTTTACGACTGGCTATTCAAAATGCAAAAGGCGCCAACATTCCCAAAGACACCATTACTCGGAACATCGAAAAAGCGTCCGGTATTGGTGGAGAATCTTATGTGGAGCCAACCTACGAAGGCTACGCCCCTTCTGGTATTGCGGTGTTTGTAGAATGCGCCACCGATAACCTCAACCGCACGGTTCAGGATGTTCGGATGGTATTTAATAAATACGGAGGAAACTTGGGCACCAATGGCTCGCTGAGCTTTATTTTCGACCGCATGGGCGTTTTTGAAATCAACCAGGGAAATCTCAACGAAGATGATTTCACCATGGAGATGATCGATGCCAATGCCCATGAAGTGGTGCTCGACGAAGGTGTTTTTACGGTGTATGTTCCGTTTGAATCCTTTGGAGAGATGCAACGCAAACTCGAAAGCCTCGGCATTGAAGCAGTAAGTGCCAGCATCCAAAGCATCCCCAAAGAACGCAGCACGCTGGATTTGGAAGCAGCGAAGAAAGTCATGAAATTGATAGAAATGCTGGAAGACCTCGATGATGTTCAACAGGTATATCACAACCTGGAGATGACCGAAGAACTGGCCAACGAATTATAAGAAATGGAACCCCTGATAGATAAACCAACCCAGAGCAACATGCAGGATAAAATCCAACAGCTCGAAGAAATGAAATCCGAAGCCCTGCTGGGTGGTGGTAAAAAACGCATCGAATCACAACATAAAAAAGGCAAACTCACCGCACGTGAACGGATTGCCTTGTTACTCGATGAAGATTCCTTTGAAGAAATCGGGCAACTGGTGACTCATCGCAGCAGCAATTTCGGACTGGATAAGCAGAAGTTCTATGGCGATGGTGTAGTAACCGGCTACGGGACTGTTCATGGGCGAACCGTGTATGTGTTCGCGCAAGATTTCACCGTCTTTGGAGGATCCTTGGCTGAAGCACATGCCACCAAAATTTGTCGCATCATGGATCTGGCCATGCAAAACGGAGCTCCGGTAATCGGCTTGAACGACTCCGGTGGCGCGCGTATTCAGGAAGGTGTCGTGTCGCTGGGCGGTTATGCCGATATTTTCTATAAAAACACCATGGCCTCGGGTGTGATTCCTCAAATTTCGGCCATCATGGGACCATGTGCCGGTGGTGCAGTGTATTCGCCTGCCATCACCGATTTCATCCTCATGGTGGAAGATACATCCTACATGTTTGTGACCGGCCCGAACGTGGTAAAAACAGTTACGCATGAAGAAGTAAGCTCCGAAGAACTCGGTGGCGCATCGGCGCACAGTGTAA
>CALQRR010000254.1 GCA_943333015.1 Chitinophaga pinensis
AATGAAAGCCGCTTCGTTCTTTGCTTTGATGTTTTTTGAGAAACGCCTTTTTTATTAGATAATTCACGTCAAAAAAATAGCAGCCGTTTCATCCTACAGAACTGATTTAGAAAGCTCTTGCAAGGATTTGGCTTTTCATCCGCCCAGCTCCTTGCATCCGCGTCCTTTTTTGTGCTCTTTTTTAAACCTTATCCATGTGTTTGTGTTACCTTTGCGGCCTTATTTAGAACGGTTTTAAACAAGGCCGTTCAAAATCAACACTATGCTAAGTATTCGCAATTTATGTGCTCGGGTAGAGGAGAAAGAGATCCTCAAAGGATTTAGCCTGGAAGTTAAACCGGGTGAAATTCACGCGATTATGGGTCCGAATGGATCTGGAAAATCAACATTGGCCTCCGTTTTGGCTGGTCGTGAAGAATATCAGGTAACGTCAGGGGAAGTGTTTTTTGAGGGCAAAGATTTGCTCGAAATGGCTCCTGAAATTCGTGCTCGGGAAGGCATCTTTCTGGCATTTCAGTATCCAGTAGAAATCCCAGGTGTAAGCATCACCAATTTTTTAAAAACGGCCATTTCAGAGCAACGCGAATACCGCGGACTTGCACCCATGGAGCCCAAAGAATTCCTTCAAATGATGAAGGAAAAAAAGGCAGTCGTTGAAATCGACACCAATTTGACCAATCGTTCTGTGAACGAAGGATTTTCGGGTGGCGAGAAAAAACGCAACGAGATTTTTCAAATGGCGATGCTTAATCCCAAACTGGCGATATTGGATGAAACCGATTCAGGGCTCGATATTGATGCCTTGCGCGTAGTTGCCAACGGCGTAACTCGTTTGAAAACTCCCCAGAATGCCGCCATTGTTATCACACACTATCAGCGACTGCTCGATTACATCGTTCCAGATGTGGTCCATGTGATGTACGACGGAAGAATCGTGAAGTCGGGTGGGAAGGAACTCGCATTGGAGCTTGAAGAAAAAGGCTACGACTGGATCAAACAGGAACTCGCTGCTCAATAATTCGCTTTTAATATGCCTGATACATTAGAACGATTGTCATTGAAAGAGAAGCTGCTTGCTGATTTTACAATCAGAAAGACAGCCTTGTTACTGGAGAATCCTGTTCTTAAAGGGTTTCGTGAGAAAGCTGTTGAGGCATTTTCCCTTCAGGGATTTCCTGGAAAGAAACATGAAGAATACCGCTATTTACAGGTTGAAAAGGTTCTGACTGCTGATCTCAATAATTCACTCACGCCAGACATTTCCGGCTTGAATATCAACGCCGACATTTTTAATCACCCGCTGTTAGTGCAGGATGCTTACAAAGTGGTTTTGGTCAATGGATTCTTTTCCGATGAGTTTTCTCAGATTACAGGATTACCTGAAGGTGTCTGCATTTCAAGTCTCGCGGATGCTATTCGGAGCAATAATATTCATGCGCTTTCGAATTTAGGAACCATGGCAAAATCGGAATCAGATCCATTTTTGGCCCTGAATTCGGCTTTGTTTACAGATGGTCTGTTCTGTTATATTCCTCCACATGTTCATCTGGATAAACCTATTCAGATTCTCCAACTAGTCACTGGCACTGATGCACTGCTCATTCAGCCACGCATATTATTTATTGCCGATACGTCCTCCAGCGCTCAAGTTGTTCAAACAGTTCTTTCGTTTCAATCAAATAGCGCATCCTGCAGCAACACGGTAACAGAACTACTTGCGGATAAACATGCTCAGGTTGAGTGGACTATCTTGCAAGCAGAAGATCAAACTGCAGGGCATTTTAATTCTACAGAGGTTCACGTAAAAAAGCACGGAAACGTTAAAGTGGTTACCGTTACTTTAGGGGCTGGCCTAATGCGCAATAATCTGAATATTGTTCTGGATGAACCTGAATGTGAGGCACATTTATATGGATACTATCATCCATTAAAGGGTCAAACATTCGATAATCACACACTGGTTGATCATCGTTTTCCGCGATGTGAAAGCAATGAATTGTACAAAGGTGTAATTGGTGCCGATGGTACAGCGGTCTTTAATGGCAAAGTCTATGTTCGCAAAGACGCGCAGAAAACCAATGCCTACCAAAGCAACAAAAACATTCTCTTAAGCGATACATCCACGGTTAATACTAAGCCACAACTCGAAATATATGCTGATGATGTGAAATGTTCACATGGATCTTCTACCGGAGTGCTTGATCCGGAGCAGGTATTTTATCTCCGGTCGAGAGGCATTTCTTTAGAAAAAGCGCGTGCATTATTGCTGACTGCTTATGCTGGAGAAATTCTGGAACACATTTCCCATTTGCCCTTACGCGATGCTCTTGGAAAACAGATTTCTGAGCGCATCTGATTTACTTTAATCATCTCCCCAATGAGCTCTTCCCTTTTTGATGTAGCATTGATCCGAAAGGATTTCCCGATCCTGCATCAGGAGGTGAATGGTTCTCCATTGGTCTATTTTGACAACGGAGCTACTTCGCAAAAGCCTCAACAGGTGATTGATGCGATGGTGAAGTATTATTCCACCTACAACGCAAACATTCACCGTGGTGTGCATCATTTGAGTCAGGTTGCAACATCGGCTTATGAACAAGCCCGCGAGGAAGTGCGTGCTTTTTTAAATGCCCGTAAGACGGAAGAAATAATATTTACCCGCGGAACAACCGAAGGGATTAACCTAGTGGCACAAAGCTGGGGACGGAATTACCTTAAACCGGGAGATGAGATCGTGGTTACTGCGATGGAACATCATGCCAACATAGTTCCCTGGCAACTTGTGTGTGAACAAACGGGCGCCATTTTGAAAGTCATTCCGATGGATCAAAACGGTGAGCTGATTTTGGAGGAAGCCGAAAAACTCATCGGTTTGCGTACCCGAATGGTTTCTATCATTCATGTCTCGAACGCTTTAGGTACGATCAATCCGGTTAGACAGATTCTTGAAATGGCTCGGAAGTCTGGTGCAATGACGTTGATCGACGGCGCGCAGGCAGTTCCGCATTTTAGTGTGGATGTGCAGGAGCTCGACTGCGATTTTTATGTCTTTTCGGCACATAAAATTCTGGGACCAACAGGTGTGGGGATTTTATACGGAAAGCAACAGTTGCTCGATCAATTGCCTCCTTGGCAAGGTGGTGGAGACATGATACGAACAGTGACGTTTGAAAAAACGACTTACAACGATTCTCCACTGAAATTTGAAGCCGGCACTCCGAATATCTCTGGAGTTATTGTGATGGCAGAGGGCATTCGCTACTGGAATGCGTTGGATCATGCTGCAGTGCAAGAACATGAGCAGCATTTACTGACATATGCCACAGGGCGTTTGAAAGAAATTAACGGACTGAAAATCATCGGTGAAGCCCGTGAAAAAGTGGCTGTAATCTCGTTTATTATTGAAGGATTACATCCATATGACATTGGTTTTATCCTTGACAAAAAGGGAATAGCCCTGCGTACCGGTCATCATTGTGCCCAACCGGTGATGGAATTTTTCGGAATTCCAGGAACGTTACGGGCCTCTTTTTCATTTTACAATACAACCACGGAGATCGATCATATGGTGGATGCGCTCCTCGTGGCTCAACGCATGTTACAATGAGTATAACTGCTAAGGAAGCTGAGATCATTGAAGAAATGGACCTGTTTGGTGACTGGCAGGAAAAGTTCGGCTATGTCATCGATCATGGGAAAGCTCTTCCTGCCATGGAAGATGCCCTTCGGGTTGATGAAAATATCGTGCATGGCTGCCAGAATAAAGTCTATATCGTATCTGCCTTTGATGGCACCCTAGTGCATTACACTGCCGATAGTGAAGCGCAGATTCCCCGTGGTCTTCTCAGTATGCTGATTCGTGTGTTTGAAAACGAAAAACCAGAAGATATTTTAACTGCCGATCTTCAGTTTATCGACAAGGCCGGTATTCGCGATAATTTATCCATGCAGCGATCCAATGGACTGGAAGCGATGATTCGCCGGATGAAAATGGAAGCAGCAAAATATATCAAGAACTAAGGAAAGATGGAGAAG
>CALQRR010000255.1 GCA_943333015.1 Chitinophaga pinensis
ACTGGATAATGGGGTACAACTTCCGGTATCAATACACAAACTTCTTGCACAACACGGTGCATTTAACGTTGAACGAAAATTCCCCCATGCAAAAAAGCCGTTTGACAGTATTAATGCGCGTGGTGAAAGACTGGCTGACCTAAGCTGTATTTACAAAGCAGAATTTCCAGTATCCACGGAACTGCTCAAACTAATTGATGCGTTTAGAAAACTGCCTGAAATCAAATATGCAGAACCGCATTTTATTCCTGCAT
This sequence comes from Chitinophaga pinensis, assembly GCA_943333015.1. GTDB lineage: Bacteria > Bacteroidota > Bacteroidia > M30B66 > M30B66 > CALQRR01. Next base: position 255 of record CALQRR010000255.1, read on the forward strand.
TGAGCTATGTTCCGAACGACACACGTATTGGCGAACAATATTCCCTGACCAAATTAAACGCATTCGCCGCCTGGGATTTACATCAGGGAGATACCAACACTGTTATTGGAGTTACCGATACAGGATACGATCCTTTTCATCCTGATCTTTCCAATAACATTCAAAAAAATTACGCTGATCCAATCAATGGATTGGATGATGACAATGATGGATATACGGATAATTTTATGGGCTGGGATACCGGCAATAATGATTCTGACCCGACATCAGATGGCAATTATCATGGACAACATGTAAGCGGACTTTGTTCTGCCAGTACCGACAATGCGATAGGCGTTGCAGGCACTGGATATAAATGCCGGTTTATACATATAAAAGTTGCCAATAGCGATGGTGTTTTATCGGGCGCTTATGAGGGAATTGTGTATGCTGCAGATCATGGCTGCAAAGTCATCAACTGCTCTTGGGGAGGAACCACGTATAGCGACATGAATGCAGATGTTATCCGCTATGCGGCCATCAATATGGACTGTGCCATTTTTTGCGGAGCGGGAAACAACAATGATGAAGTTTCCTTTTATCCCGCGATGTATCCGTATGCAATGGCAATAGGATCGACTGATAATCTGGATAATAAATCCTCTTTTTCAAATTTCGGGTATGGGCTAGATGTTTTTGCTCCGGGAGATCTGGTTGTGTCAACATGGTCCAATGGAGAATATCTTTCAACCGGAGGAACCTCCATGGCTTCCCCAACAGCAGCAGGATGTGCTGCACTGCTTCGATCTGCATTTCCAGAATGGAGTAGTCAACAAATTGGCGAGCAACTTAAAGTGACCAGTGATAAGGTTGATAATATCCCATTCAACTCCCCCTATGCTGGAAAAATGGGATACGGGAGGATCAATATGTTTCGCTCGCTGGCAGAAACAGGTCACCCGTCTATTGTATTGAACGATGCCACCACCAGCGATGGTGCAGAAAATTTGTTCCTTCCGGGAGATACGATCCGACTGTCAGGTGTTCTAATCAATTATTTATCGGCTGCGAATGATGTGAATCTCGAGTTAACTGCTCTCAATCCCAATTTCCAGATACTCAATCCTTCACGAGGAATGGGGGCCATGGCAAGTCTTCAAACCCAAAATCTCAACACAGATCCTTTTCTAATTCTTGTTGGGGATGCCGTTGGATTTAACGAGCTGATTACTGTTCAACTCCAGAGCAATGCGGATGGATTTATTCAAAATCAAACGTTTGCATTTCCAGTCAATGCCGACTTCATCAATGTCCAAAACAACCTCATTAAAACATCTATCGGTGGGAATAGTATTTTGGGTGTAACGGGTAATAGTTTTCTGCCAGGTTTAGGGTTTCGTTTCAGGAACAGTGAAAATTTACTCTATCAAGGAGGGTTGATGCTCGGCTGGAATTCTACCCATGTTCACGACAACGTGCGAGGCATTTCAGGGGATGATGCAGATTGGAATACAACATCGCGGCTTCTGGAAATGCCGGTTTCTTTGCCAGGAATTGAAATGCATTCGGGGATAATGGAAGCTCAATCAAATGATTTTCCTGTTGTTACTGGAGTACGTGTTCTTTCAGCTGAAGCAATCCCTAATGATCATTTTGTAATTGTTGAATACAGCATCAATAACACATCATCGGGTGTGTATGACCAGCTTTATGCAGGCATTTTTACCGATTGGGATTTGATTGATTATTCTTCTAACAAAGCAGGATATCAGTCCACATTGAAACTGGGATATGTACATACAGCTCCCATTGACACCATATATACGGGTGTTCAGGTTCTAACCGATCAGAATGCCCGTCACCATGCCATTGAAAACATTCCGGGAGGTGTGGGAGGAGTAAATCTAGCGGATGGATTTAGTAGTGATGAAAAATACTTTTGTATGTCATCTTCTCAGGATCAAGCGGGTTTGACAGGAAATGGATCGGATATTATTAATGTTGTTTCAGCGGGACCATTTACACTTCAACCTGCAGAGGAGCAAGTTGTTGCATTTGCGTTACTTGCCGGAAATAGCTTATCAGAATTGACTCAGGCAGCTGTTGACGCACGTAATTTTTATACCAATACGGGAGTTCCATTAAACAATTCTACAACCGAAACAGAATGGTCTGTATTTCCGAATCCTACTTCTGAAAAACTGACGTTAAAAAGAGGAGATGGTAAATACACCCAAGCAAACGTTTATCTTGCAGACATTCGTGGCAGGATTGTTCGTGACCAAAAATGGACCGGTATCTCTTCCAGCATGAATGTGACCGAACTTGAAGAAGGTATTTACATTTTGAAAATTGAATCTTCAGAAGGAGTAACACAAAAGAGGATCGTCATCAGGCATTAACTCAATTTTTACTGTTTGATGGACAAAGTAATTCAACTACGTTTGCAACAAAATCAATAATATATGGATTTAAGCGGTATCATATCCGTTTCAGGTATGGGCGGATTGTACAAAGTGATTGCTCAAACGAAGAGCGGATTGCTAGTAGAGTCGATTGGTGATGGAAAGCGTCTCCCTGTGTATTCAACAAGTAAAGTAAGTGCTCTGGAAGACATTAGCATTTATGGTCAATCAGATGACATTCCTTTGAAGGAAGTATTTCGTTCCATTCGTGATTCTAAATCAGGAGCCAGTATTCCGACAACGAAAGATTCAGGTAGCCAGATCAAAGATGCTTTTGCAGCATTTGTTCCTGAATTTGATGAAGACCGTGTGTATGCGTCAGACATGAAGAAAGTATTTGGTTGGTATTCTATACTGAACGATAAAGGCATGTTGACAGATACTGAAGCTGAAACTTCGTCAGACGATTCTCAGGGAGATAAGCCCAAAGCAGAGAAAGTTGTAGCGAAAACCAAAGCAAAAGAAGCGACTAAAACAGCTTCCCCAAAAGCCTCTTCAAAAGGCATGGCCAAAACGACAACAGTCCGCAAAACTGGAGGCTAATTTTTGTCTATGTCTGTTTCAATAGCTGTAAATAGCCTGAAATTTCTTCCAGCCGACCTGGTAATTCGTGCTTGGTCGGACCTTCAACCATTTTTTGAAGATCTGGTAAACAGGCAATTCAACACATTGGAACAACTTCGGCAATGGTTATCAGACCGGAGTGAAGTGGAAGCCGTTGTTCAAGAAGATCTTGGCTGGCGTTATATCCGGCAAACTTGTGATACAACAAGCGATGAAAAGCGGGTTGCGTTGAATTTCTTCATTCAGGAAATTGAGCCACATCTTGCAGAATACGCGGATGCATTCAATAAAAAATTGCTGAATTCACCGTTGGTAGATGAGTTGTCGCAGGACTCCACCTATGCTGTTTATTTGCGAGGAATCAGAAAAGAATCGGAATTATTTCGCAAGGAAAACATTCCGCTTTTTACTGAAATACAGACGCTTGCCAGCGAATATGGAAGAATAACAGGGGCTATGTCTGTTGAGATTGATGGTAAAATCCTCACATTTCAACAAGCATCCATTTTTCTAAAATCCGAAGACAGAGCACTACGTCAGGAGGTGTATGAAAAAATCAACCTGCGTCGCAAGCAAGATCAGGAAGAACTTGATTCATTGTTTGATCAACTCATAAAATTGCGACATCAGGTTGCACTAAATGCAGGTTACAAGCACTTCGGAAATTATATGTTCGATGCGATGGGACGCTTTGATTATACCGCACAACAGTGTTTCAACTTTCACAAATCAGTAGAGGATTTTGTAGTTCCCCTGGTGGAAGA
>CALQRR010000256.1 GCA_943333015.1 Chitinophaga pinensis
CCGGACGGAAATTTTGGCTAAAATTCGCATACACAGATGATTTCTTTCCAGGCAGGTATTCGAGACCAATTCCTGACAAGATCTGAGATCGTTTCCGTTGGGAAGGATCAATCCATCCTGAAGCTTCCGGTTTAATGTATCCTTGTGAATTCGAAGTGATTTGTTCAAAACGAATCCCTGGGGTTAGTGAAAACCGAGATGAGATTCGGAAAATGTTTTCAATAAATGCGGCTTGATTATGGGTCTGGAAGAAAAGTGACCGTCCCCACGTTCCTTGAGAGAGGTTCAAATCCAAGTCGCTCCCAACCGAACCAGCTCCAAGAGCCCGGCGATAGGTGTTACTTCTATAAATGCGAACCCCGGTTGCAAGCGTATGATTTAGATGGAACAACTTCCAATTACTTATAAATCTTAACTCAGCACCAAGCGTAGAGTATGCATCGCGATCAATCTGACGCGGATTATAAGAATTCAGATTTTCGTTTATTGTATCTGGGTTTGCAATAGAACCAAGGACTCCAATACTGTTCCGTTCTGCTTCAAGGGCAAAAACAGTCAGTTTTAACCGGGTATTTTCGTTCCATGAATATCCAGATTCCCACTGAAAAACATTCCACGGTGTACTCATCCAATTACGCGCGCGCAACGATTGTCGAGGATTGGAATGGAAAAGAGAATCTGTTAGCCCACCTGGCTGTTGACTTTCATAATTCATTCGGGTAAACTGAATTTCTGAATAGCTTTTTTTAGAAGGGCTCCAACGTAAAGATGCGTAGCCCGTTCCAATTTCATAGCGACTGTTTTGGCGCCATCCTGTTGCAGAGCGTTGATGGTAATATCCAAAAAAAGAGAACTTTCCTTTATTCAGGCCTAGTGACGAGAATGTATTGAACATTCCATAAGCTCCAAGAGTTTGTTGGGTTTCAAAAGACACGGGCTTCCCGGCAGGTGCTTTTTTTATGACGTAATTAATAAGCCCGCCAAACTGAGGGCCGAATTGAAGCGATGCGGCACCACGAATAATTTCAATTCGTTCGACTGCTTCTGAAGGCGGGGTGAAATATGCTTCCGGATATCCGAAGACATCTGAACTAATATCAACTCCATTTTGGCGGACGTTGAATTCCCAAGAACGGTTGGGACTTAATCCTCTGGTTGAAATACTGGTTTGAATACCAGAACCATCATTTTCCCAGATGTTCACACCTGGAACTTTGGAAAATATTTGACGGGCGTTGTTAATGGAAAGATCGGCGTCGGAATTACCAATCCAAATGAGTTCGTTCTTTTTCCCGGCGAGAATCGTAAGATCATCTACCTCCTTCATCCGGCCAATAGAATTTCTGATCTCAGATACAGATATTTCAATTGCCGGTAATGTGAGCACTCGAAGAGTGTCTTTTGCTTGAGCTAAAACGAATGAGGTAAAGAATGATAATGAGAAGAGTAGACAAAAAACGCGATTCCAAGGCATGGTGATGGTGTAAATTCTGGACAAATGTACTTATTAAGAACTATTCTAAATAAGAAAGTCTCATAATCATGTCATCGAATTCATAAATAGCAGATTGTCAAACCCGAAAAAATTGAATTTGTTGGGAATTGGGCATAAAAAAGCCCGGACTTACGCCCAGGCTTGCTTTTTTGAAATAAATCGTGTTATTTCTTCGCCTCATCATTAGCCTGACGAGAAGCACGCGTTGCAGTAACTGCAACAACATCCACGTTAGGAGCATCTAAAAGCGTTACACCCGGTACGCTGATTTCGCGCACTTTTACACCTTGACCAATTTCAAGTGGAGAGATATCGATTGCGATAAAGTCAGGAAGATCCGTCAACAAAGCGCGAACTTTCAGTTTACGCAGTTTTGTCACCAGTTTACCACCTGCACGAACACCAGAAGAAACACCCGTTGTACGGACTGGAATCTGAATGATCATTGGTTTGTTTTCGCTCAACTGAAGAAAATCAGCATGAAGAACACTGTCGTTCAGGTTATGATATTGAATATCCTGAAGAACAGCTTTATATAGTTTCCCCTCAATATTGAGTTCAACAGTGTGCACATCAGGTGTGAACAAAAGTGGTTTGAACTCGGTTGCAATCACTGAAAAGTGAATTTGGGAATCGCCTCCGTAAAGTACACATGGAACAAGTCCATCTACACGAAGTGCTTTTGCATCTTTTTTCCCTACGTTCGCACGGGACGAACCGCTCATAAAGATTGCTTTCATTGTTATTTAGATTGAATTGGTTACAAATAAAAAAATCAGCAGATGAAATTTGAACTTATACTCTCATAGTTGTGAACCTTGTGAATCACGTCGGCAAACAAATCTGCAACGGAGAGTACTTTGATTTTAGGTGACTCCTGTTTGAGAGGAATCGTATTAGTTACTACAAGCTCTGTAATCCTTGACGCTTCGAGTCGTTCAAATGCTTTTCCCGACAAGACCGGATGTGTACAAAAAGCACGAACGCTTTTAGCTCCACGATCCATAATCATATCAGCAGCCATTGTAATAGTCCCAGCGGTATCGATGATATCATCAATTAAAACAACATCGCGACCTTCCACTTCACCAATCAGCGTCATACGTTCCACTTTGTTGGCCACTTTCCGTTCTTTATAACAGATGGCCATGCTAGCATTCATGTATTTCGCGTAGGCATTTGCACGCTTACTTCCTCCCATATCAGGAGCCGCAATTGTGAGATTTGCCAGATTGAGACTTTGGATATAAGGGATAAAGATGGAAGACGAATACAGATGATCAACAGGAACATCGAAAAAGCCTTGAATCTGATCGGCATGTAAATCCATTGTGATGATGCGGGTTGCACCAGCTGCCTGAAGCAGATTGGCTACCAACTTTGCACCAATGGCAACACGTGGTTTATCTTTTCTATCCTGACGGGCAAAGCCCATGTATGGAATAACGGCAATGATTTGACGAGCAGATGCACGTTTTGCTGCATCGATCATCAGTAACAACTCAAAGAGATTTTCCGCAGGAGGAAAAGTGCTTTGAATAATGAACATGTCACTTCCTCGAATGCTTTCTTCAAAGGCTGTCTGGAACTCGCCATCACTGAAACGAGTAAAACTCACCTTCCCCAAATCAGTCCCGTAGACCTTAGCAATCTGCTCAGAAAGATAATGAGATGCTGTCCCCGAAAAGAGCTTAACTGCTATATTGTTGACAATCGATGAATCTTCCATATTCAGCTTGCAAAATTAAGTAAAATACTACCCGCAGGCAATCGATTTCTCATTTGGTTAGAACTAAATGTTTATCGGTCGTATACTGGGTCACCGTGTCCTTTTGGAGGCTGAATTTCAAATATCATAAAAAATATTGCGTCAAGTGAAGGAAGTGAAGGAAAACCGGTTATTTTTGCGCCTCCTTGATTCATCAAGTTACCAATGTTGCCCAGATGGCGGAATTGGTAGACGCGTTGGTCTCAAACACCAATATCTCACGATGTGCCGGTTCGATCCCGGCTCTGGGTACAGAAAAGCAGCTTTTTAAGCTGCTTTTTTTTGCCCCGTTTTGAAATATGACACTCAAAGCGCTAGTGTAACGATTCCTGATTGGGGTTTACTAAGCAGCTTATTTCCCTACAAGAATTAGTTGGGTTTTAAAGATGTGCCATTCCGATTGGACAATATTAAGATTCCAGATCGAGCTACAACGCGCCGTCTCGCCCAATGAAATATGCATCATGTCACCTAGGTTGGCGGAAGATTCACTATGGAATTCTATGAATATAAACCTCCGACTGTTCCATTCCAACGACAAGAAATTGAAAGGATATTTATGTGAAACTTATCTCACATAAAACGTCATCTCCCTACGACTGTCTCGAAAAAGAATCGGTCAGCTGATAAAGTGATGCAATGAAACGGAAATGCGAAATGATAAGCTGGGTAATTCAAAACTGATTCTCTGATCAACGAAGCAATGTTACATTACCCTGAAATACTCTGTCTTCGCCTAAAAGACTTCTCACAGAAAC
>CALQRR010000257.1 GCA_943333015.1 Chitinophaga pinensis
ACTTCACAAATACACGATCTGCCGGAGCGGGTGAAGTGTGGATGTATCATCTTTCGGGTGGAACAGGTATTCAACTTACCAAAAGAAAGAATGATCAACAGGATGCTGGTGAGCCGTTTGTTTCTCCAGACGATCGCTATGTGTATTTCAGTGAGGATGTTTATCCGGGTGGGGCTTTTCAGTACAATAAGGATCCCAATGCACAGATATACGTCATCAAACGTCTCGACCGGATTTCTGGAGAAGAAGAAGTGATCGTTCGTGGGCCCGGTGGCGCCATTCGTCCAACGCTTTCTCGGGATGGAAAAAAGCTGGCATTTGTGCGTCGGGTGCGGGAGAAAACAGTACTCTATGTCCGTGAATTATCCTCTGGTATTGAAACACCACTCTACACCGAATTAAGTAAGGATCAGCAAGAAGCCTGGGCCATTTTTGGGGTGTATACCAATTTCAACTGGTCACCCGATGATCAGTTTCTGTTCATCTGGGCCAAAGGCAAAATCCGAAAGATAGATGCCCGCACAGGAGTAGCTCAGGATGTTGATTTCTCTCTAAAGAGTCAGCACACAATCACGGAGGCGCTCCATTTTCAACAAGAAGCGGCACCTGATTCGTTCGATGTTAAAACCATCCGCCAGGCCATCACATCTCCCGACGGGAAACTTCTCGTTTTCAACGCGGTGGGGTATTTGTGGAAAAAAGCATTGCCCGATGGAAAGCCACAACGCATGACCAGCATGGGTGCTTTTGAGTTTGAACCCGCATTTTCACCGGATGGAAAAAATCTCGCTTTTGTCAGCTGGAGCGATACCGCCTTGGGGGCAGTGTGCCTGCTGAATCTCAGTTCCGGTTCAGTCCGTCAACTTTCCAAGGAAAAAGGCATTTACCGCACACCGCAGTTTTCGCCCGATGGCACCTTGCTCGTTCTGCAAAAAGAAGAAGGCAATGATCATCAGGGATTTGCCTATTGCACCGATCCGGGAATTTACCTGCTATCGGTCAATACAGGAACATTCACGAAAGTCACTACCGAGGGAGAAAATCCACGTTTCAGTGCCGATGGGAAACGGATCTTTTTTCAAACCGGTGGATACCTGTTTGGTGGATTGGAAAAGGCATACAAAAGTGTTGATCTGAACGGATTTGATGTGCGGACTCATTATACTTCAAAGTATGCCAATTTATATGTACCCAGTCCAGACAATAAATGGCTGGCGTTTACCGAATTATTTAAAGTTTACCTCACGCCGTTCATCCAAACAGGTAAACCTCTCGATCTGAGTAATGGCAGCACGTCCTTTCCGGTAAAACTGGTTTCACAGGAAGCCGGTATAAATCTGCATTGGAGTAACGGAAGCGATCAATTGCACTGGACCTTGGGAGATATGTATTACAGCACCGATGTAAAACCTTGGTTTGTGATGAACGATCAGGGAGAAACACGTCAGCCGGTGAGTAACGGACAGCCGGTTGGATTGCGTCTGGCGCATCAGAAACCGAACGGGAAAGTGGCCTATACCAATGCCCGCATCGTAACGCTGAAAGACAGCAGTAAACTTGAAAATGCAACATTGATTACCGATGGTAACCGGATCATTCAGGTGGGTAAAAGTGCTGAGGTAAGTATTCCGGCAGGCGCTCAGATTGTTGATTGCACCGGCAAAACACTACTGCCTGGATTGATCGATGTGCATGCGCATCTGGGAACATTCCGTTACGGACTCAGTCCACAACAGCAGTGGTCGTATTTCGCCAATTTGGCATTTGGAGTAACAACTACGCATGATCCGTCTTCGAACACTGAAATGGTTTTCTCGCAAAGTGAAATGGTAAAAGCCGGAACGATGACGGGCCCCCGCATTTTTTCTACGGGTATTATTCTATATGGTGCAGATGGCGATTTCAGGGCACAGATTAACAATCTGGACGATGCGCGTTTTGCGTTGAAACGAACAAAAGCCTTCGGCGCTTTTAGTGTGAAGAGTTATAATCAGCCCCGGCGAAATCAGCGTCAGCAGGTGATTGCAGGCGCAAGAGAATTGAAGATGGAAGTTGTTCCAGAAGGTGGATCCCATTTTTTCCACAACATGACCATGATTTTGGATGGTCACACAGGTATTGAGCACAATATTCCGGTTTCAGATATATATGAGGATGTGGTAAAACTCTGGAGCAATTCAAAAACAGGATACACTCCAACGCTGATCGTCAGTTACGGAGCTGTAAATGGTGAATATTACTACTATCAAAAAGACAATGTTTGGGAAAATGCACGCCTGCTTAATTTCACGCCCCGAGCGCTGATCGATTCGCGTTCCCGCTATCGCATTGCCGTTCCGGAAGAGGAATACGATAACGGACATATTCAGATTTCACGCTCGTGTAAAAAGCTGGCAGATGCTGGTGTTCGGGTCAATTTGGGGGCGCATGGACAAATTCAGGGTGTTGGCGCACATTGGGAACTAAAGATGCTGGCTGCAGGTGGAATGAGTAATTATCAGGCACTCCGATCGGCGACTGTCAATGGTGCCTATTATATAGGTATGGAAAAAGATCTCGGAACGCTGGAAGTAGGAAAGCTTGCGGATTTTATTGTTTTAGTTACCAATCCACTGGACTACATTAACAATATCGGATCTATCCGCTACACGGTTGCCAATGGAACTGCATACGATGCAATGACCATGGAACTGCTTCAAACAGGAGCTAAAAAACGCCTGCCATTTTACTTTGAACACCTGCACGGTAACAATGATTTTCAGTGGCACGATGAAACACATGGTTTTCATGGTCAAAATTGTGGCTGTCGGAAGTAGGTTGTCGGATATACCTAATTGGCTTTTATCATTATCTAGGTAGTCGTTGGGGACGAATTAGATTCTTATCTTCAGCTTCTAAGTGGAAAATGCTCCTATCGAAAGGAGCATTTTCCATTTCATAACGTTCGATTTCTTGCGTGTTAAATAGTTAAGTGTCACATAATCAGTGCTATAAATATCGTAGTTATTAACACTATCTGGTTCATTGCTTTCTGAAAGGAGGCTGATTAACAGCTGTTTAGTGCATCTATCTTCGGTACTATGATACGGTTGTTCGGTTTACTTAGTTGTCTGCTCGCGTTGTTCTTGCTGCCTTTGAACCTACGTTTGTTTTCGGATGCGATGGGGATGAGTTCTAATGGGTCAGTTTCCGGATCGTGTTCCGGAAGTTGGATCTTGTTTGTTCTGCTTTCCTCCATTACGTTGTTGTCGGGATTTGCCGGCCTCAAGGTCATTCGAAAAGAATACGGTATTTCTGCTCGCATGGACAATAGAGTTCGCTTTTGAAGGATACTTTCTAAGTATTCCGGATGAATTGAATTCGCTGCTTTTTTAATCAGGAAGATCCTGTTCTTCTGGCATCATTGTTGCCAAAAGTGCTGGCCTTTGAAAAGGTCTGTTCATCATCAGATTCTTTCCTGTTTATAAAAGGATACCTTTGCACCATGAATTTCAGGTTGTTTCGTACAAGTCTGTTTCTTACTACGCTGTTAATCCTGCGTTTTGGTGTAATTCAGGCCAGTGATTACTTCCGGCCTTTTCACATTCCTGACCATTCCCTTCAAACAGCTCACCCAGAACATCAACCGGTCGTTTGTCTACCCTTTGAAATTGCGGAAGACAATGAAGTCAACGATTCACTCAAACGGCTTTCATCTGGTGCACACGCCGTTTTACTGGCTTGTCATTTTTTCAATTTAAAATTATACGCACCCGATCAGTACGTTTTCGTTTCAGCGTTTGATCCTCCTTCAGCCCCAGTCTGGTTGAAGAACTGTGTTTTCCGGATCTGAAAAGGTTCCAGCTTGTTCATTCTGGCACAAGCTTTCCTAGTGTGTATTGAATCACGTGCGTTTTCCTATTAACGGACCCGCTTTCCCGGTAATGTTTTTACAGCCGGTATGTTTTCAATCCATCCAACTCATCTTTTCTATTGCTTGCTGTCAGCTCCGTTTTTACGGAATGAATTCCTGGCCAGGC
>CALQRR010000258.1 GCA_943333015.1 Chitinophaga pinensis
AACAGATTGATTGTTTTTCAGGTTGGTCACTTTCACGCGTGTACCGAAGGGCAATGTTTTATGAGCAGCGGTGAGGCTGTCTTTGGAAAAGATTTCTCCGCTAGCCGTTTTTCGACCATGGAACTTTTTTGCATAATAACTGGCCATTCCGGTTTGTTTGTACAATGTATCTTTTTGAGCATGAGCTGTTATGCTCATTAAAAGAACCGTAAGGGTGATCAGCCATCTCCGCGTCATGCTGTTTCTATTTTTGTGAAAATAGTCATTTTACTGTGATCCATAAAAACATGCTGCACGCTTGGGTGTTAATTGCATGCATTGAGCAAACGAATCAACCTATTTTGACGTAGTTTGCAACCGGTTCATGAGTTTACATCCGACACTTTTACTTACAGGCGCAACAGGGTTGGTTGGCAGCCATGCATTGCTTCAGCTGGTGCAAAAGGGAATTACTGTGAGAGCATTTGTGCGCCCCGGAAGTAATTACCGAGCTCGGTTAACGGAGATTTTTTCCTGGTATTCAGCACCCGCAAAACTCATTGATCAATACATTGAGTTTGTAGAAGGCAATCTATTAGATATCGGTTCGCTGGAAGACGCCCTTCATGGAATTGAAACCGTTATTCATGCTGCAGCATGCGTTCGAGAAGGCATTGAATCCATCGATATGTTGGAGAAGGTGAATGTGGAAGGAACGGGCAATCTGGTGAATGTATGTTTGGAAATGAACATCCACTGGTTTCTTCATGTAAGTTCTGTTGCTACGCTGGGACCTAATCCGGAAGGACTTGTAGACGAAGATTTCTTTTTCAAGTTCAATCCCCGTTTATCGCGTTATGCGTTGTCGAAATACGCAGCTGAACAAGAAGTTTGGCGGGCTGTTGAAGAAGGTCTGAAAGCTGTAATTATCAATCCGTCCTTTATTCTTGGACCATCCGAATCGGAAAGCAGCAGTAGCTCCATCTTTTTTGCAGCAGCCAGCGGTATTCCATTTTATGCAGACGGATCCGGTGGCTATGTTGATGTTCGAGATGTGGCTGAAATTATTCATCGCTTGTATGCGCTCCGAACCTCTGGCAAACGCTACATTGTTTCTGCCGAGAACATCGGAACAAAAGTCTTTCTCACACAGATTGCGACTGCGATGCATTCCAAGCCCCCTTCCCAACCAGTTCGGGAATGGATGATCTTGCCGGCGCTCTTTTTCTTTGGAATCCGCACATTTTTTACTGGAAAGAAAGCGCCGTTTTCACGCAGTGTCATTCGCATGGCGCAAAGCCGTAATGCCTACGATAATAGCCGGATCAAAGAATGCACCGGAGTGCAATTCCGACCGGTTCAAACAGCTATTGATGAAACAGCTGTGCACATGAGACGTATTATTTCGAAACAGTAAAATACCCCTGTTGCCAAAGGCTTAGCAGATCCATTCCAATGGCAATGCTAAAATGAACCAGAATTCCGGGAACAATGGAACGTGACCTTAAGGCCATGGTTCCCAATACTAATCCAGCAACGATCGCTCCGAGTGTTTCCGGAAATGGTTTTCCGAAATGAATCATCACATAAGGAATGAGTGGGACGATGACCGCCATTTTACCCATTTGCTTTTCAAAAGAAAACAGTAAAAAGCCGCGGAAGAAATATTCAACAGAGATAAATTGTAGGAGATAACCAATTTCCCAATAGAAGAGTATTTCTGTAAAATGCTCGCCACGTTGAATGTAAACAAATGGATATGTTTGTTGAAAAGCACTTAGGAACGAAGCACTCACCAATGGAACAATCATGAGTAGTAACATCCAACCATAAATTCTCCAATGGCTTTTGGGAATATGGATGCGAAAGAGTGAATGCGCCTGTGGATTCCTCCAGGAGCGATATGCCATTGGAATGAAAAGGTAAAACAAGGCACAGGATGCTGCCCAGAATAGTAAAGAATGTAAACTGCTGTATTCTCCTTCAAAGAGATACTCGGCCCAGGATCTTTTTAAGGTTCCGTGTGCTGAATGAAGCCAGGTTTTGAACACCGAAGCTCGTCCAAAATATTCCTTGCTGCTGATTAACACAGCCGCCAAAATCACGGTGATGTATACTTCCATGTCGGCTGAGCCGATTTTCAGGCGTTGAATCAGTGTGTGTTTCATTGCGTGTAAATTGTAAATAATTCTGTTTATAACTGCCTCGCTGCTCAAATTTCAACTGCCTGATTTTTTTTGCACATTTGAGGTCATCGGATGAGTATGCTTGCATTCGCGAACACTTTCCAAACTTCCCCTTGTTGACCTCCACACGCCCCTCCAGTTTTTCCCGTATTTTGAAACGGATATTGTTCCTAGTTGCCCTGCTATCGCTCGTTCAGAGCAAGGCACAGGAGATTCAGATTTTGTCTGTCGATTCCTCCCAATACCCTTCGGTTCGTATTTCCATTGTTTACAAAGGAAGCAACAGATTTGAATCGGATCAGTTGGTTTTGAAGCAAGACGATCGAAGTTTGCCCTTTACAATTCGCGAAAGTGCACCCGGTTCAGCTCCTGAAAAAGGACGAGCAGTGTTTTTTCTGCTCGAAGCTTCCGGAAATACCGTAGGAAAAGGCTTAATCGACATGCGCGAGGGCATCATCGGATCTATGGACAATCTCGATACGAAAGACCTTCTCAATATTGGCTGGTTTGGAAGTTATGAAGTGGATAGTTTGAACATGCAGCTGGTCGATAAGCATTTTACAAATGAGCATGCAAACATTCGTTCATTGCTTCAGTCCAAAATCTTCGCAAAAAAAGATTCACTCAATCGTTCAGATCTTTACAAGAACATTGTTGCTGCGCTAGAATACATTGGCAAAGAAAAAGAGCTGCCGCAAAACAAGATGTTCATTGTGTTGAGCACCGCTCGTAACACTAGTATTTCTCCCCTGTCATCATCTGATTGCAGTGGGAAAGCGAAAGACCTTGGAATTCCTATTTATTCGATCACCTACCTCGTTAACGATAGCGCCTACAGTTCGGGCATGATGACGCGAATTTCGGCCAGAACTGGCGGAAAAAATGTACAGGCGCGGACACAAATCGGAATCATCAATGCTATTACGGATTTCTTTAACGCTCCCGTTCCTGCTTCCATGCAGGAATCGGTGTACGATGTTATTTTTAAAGCAAATACCGATGTCAATCCCAGCCGCGCTAAAATAGACATCAGTTTTAGGGGTAACCGTCAGATTCTCGTTGTTGCTGACCCCAATGCCGGGAGTATCATTCCACAGGATTACAAGAAATACTTGTGGTATTCCATAGGTATATTGGGTGTTATTGTAATGATCATGTTGCTAATCAATCTCTTTTCCCGACGAGGCTCACGTTCTCCGGATGAAGAAACTGAAATCCAAGAAGAAGCAGATCAGGCATCTGTTTCAGTGAAAAAAGCAACACCTTCCCGATCCGATTTTGTCATTCCCGAAGTCAAAACGCCCACTCAAACTCCAGCAAAAACTACAGGTCCAGTGGTGCTTGTTAGTCTTAATGGCAGAACAACTCCGTTTCCATTAACCAAGGCAGAAACGACACTTGGTCGTCACGATACTAATGACATATCATTACCGGAGCAAACAGTAACGGGTAAACATGCGCTGATAAAACTGGACAATGGCGTTGTTACAATTATCGATCTTGGAAGTACAAACGGAACTTTTGTAAACGGAGAGCGTATCCGTACACACGAAATCAAGGCTGGCGATCGTTTCCGTTTAGGAAATGTCGAATTGACCCTGAAATAAAAACCATGACTCAACGGTGTCGCATCGGTAGAAATCCCGGAAACGATCTGGTAATTCAGGATCGGGCGGCAAATGATTTTCACGCAGTCATTTCTGTTAATGAACAGAATGAGGTATACATTGAAGATTTATCTACCCGCTTTGGCACCTACGTCAATGGTGCGCGCATTCAAAGCGCACGTTTGTTACCCGGCGATGAAGTTCAAATAGGATTTTCGCGAATCGATTGGGAAAGTCAGAC
>CALQRR010000259.1 GCA_943333015.1 Chitinophaga pinensis
CCTGCGATTGATTTTGGTTGGTGTTTGGATCGTCGTAACGTTGATAATTTCCATCCTCCTGCGGAGCAGAGTAGGCGTCTTCCGATAATGGAGTTGACTGAGATGGATTTTGCTGCTCACTTTTACGAAGTTTTTGAGCGGCGCGGCGTTCACTGTTTGCATCGGCCAAAGAATAGTATCGGTCGTCATTTTCGGAACGAGAAGCACTGCGATACGAGCTGCAGGAAGTACCCAATGTTAAAAGTACGATGCCTGTAAAATAGGTCAGAAGTTTCATAGGACCTTGTTTTTGGTAAGTAGAGATGATCATAGGATCAAAGGCTTGGATGAATTGTGTTATTTTTGCCGCAACACATTTCGACATTTTCAAATACCATACCAAAAAAGATAATGAATAAAGAGCACGCTACCCGGGAAGAAAACTATTCGCAATGGTACAATGATATTGTTATAAAAGCTGATTTGGCGGAGAATTCAGCGGTTCGTGGTTGTATGGTCATTAAGCCCTACGGATATGCGATTTGGGAAAAAATGCAAGCGTCACTGGATAAAATGTTCAAGGATACAGGGCATGTGAATGCTTATTTCCCGCTTTTTATTCCGAAATCATTTTTAAGTAAAGAAGCGGCACACATTGAAGGATTTGCTAAAGAATGTGCAGTCATTACACATTATCGTTTAAAAAATGATCCCAATGGAAAAGGCGTCATTGTAGATCCGGATGCGAAACTGGAAGAAGAACTGATTGTTCGTCCAACGTCCGAAACCATTATCTGGAGCACGTATAAAGGATGGATTCAATCGTATCGGGATCTTCCTTTATTGATTAACCAATGGGCCAATGTGGTGCGTTGGGAAATGCGAACGCGATTATTTCTGCGTACTGCCGAATTTCTCTGGCAAGAAGGACATACAGCTCACGCAACTTCTCAGGAAGCCATTGAAGAAACAGAGCGCATGCTAGAAGTCTATGCCGATTTTGCAGAAAACTTCATGGCCATTCCGGTAATCAAAGGTGTAAAAACAGCAAATGAACGCTTTGCGGGAGCGATAGATACATACTGCATTGAAGCATTGATGCAGGACGGAAAAGCCTTACAGGCAGGCACTTCACATTTTTTGGGACAAAATTTCGCCAAAGCATTTGATGTGAAATTCACCAGCAAAGAAGGGAAACTGGATCATGTTTGGGCGACTTCTTGGGGTGTTTCAACACGATTGATTGGTGCGTTAATCATGACCCATTCGGATGATAAAGGACTGGTGCTTCCTCCGAAGCTGGCTCCATTTCAGGTAGTCATTGTACCAATTTATCGTTCCGATGACGAATACCAGCGTGTATGTGATGCAGGTCGCGCGATTAAAAAAGATCTCGAACGTTTTGGCGTTTCCGTTAAACTTGATGACCGTGATACTCAGAAGCCCGGTTTCAAATTCGCCGAACATGAATTCCGTGGCGTGCCTGTTAGAATAGCAATCGGACCGCGTGATCTGGAAAATGGAACTGTAGAAGTGGCCCGTCGCGATACCCTCGAAAAGGAAGTCCTACAGATTACGGACTTACCGACCAAAATTGTTCATCTGCTGGAACATATTCAAGAGAATCTCTATACCCGCGCTTTAGACTTTAGAACAGAGAAAACGCATACCGCCGATTCATGGGAGGAATTTACAGCCTTACTTGATGGACCGGGTGGTTTTATTCATGCGCATTGGGATGGAACTTCTGAAACCGAAAATAAAATCAAAGAAATGACAAAGGCGACCATTCGGTGTATTCCTTTGGGCAATAAACTGGAAGACGGAAAATGTATTCTCACTGGAAATCCGTCCATCCAACGCGTCATCTTCGCACGTTCGTATTAATTTCATGGTATGCAAAACGCTCAGGAACTCATCATTCAAACATTGAAAGAAAAATCCTCTCTTAAACAGGACATCTATCGTCTCAACCTCGATTACTTTGAGCAGTTTAAAGCAGCACTGAAGGAAGTCGCGCAAAAGTTGCAGGATGAAATTCAGCAGCATGACAAACGGATCCTGATTGAGTACAGTGAAAATTCTGCCTTCTCCATCCAAATCCGCACGGCGGGCGATGTGATGGTTTTTGAAATGCATACCAATGTATTTCTCTTCGATGCCCAGCATAAAATCTGGAATCTTTCCTATGTGCAAGAAGAGCATTCGCGGGCCTATTGCGGACTCATCAACATTTACAATTTCCTGTCCGATTCAATTCAATACAAACGGGTGAACGATGTGGGATACCTCATTGGTCGGATTTTCATCAACAAAGACAGCCATTTTATGGTGGAAGGGAAACGTCAAATGGGGTTTTTATACAACAACTTTTCGACGGATGTATTGACGCCCGAGCGCATTCGTGAAGTGATTCATTCGGCGATTTTATTCTGTCTGAATTTCGATTTGCTGATGCCGCCTTACGAAGCCG
Organism: Chitinophaga pinensis; assembly: GCA_943333015.1. GTDB lineage: Bacteria > Bacteroidota > Bacteroidia > M30B66 > M30B66 > CALQRR01. The sequence continues at coordinate 2,453 of CALQRR010000259.1, forward strand.
TTCAGGAAACGTCTTTTAGTATGCTCAACGAAAATGCACAAAGTATCAGAGCCATTACAGGTAAGCGATTGGGCTTCCGTTTTCACAAAGATGAAGACCATATTGGATAAAGGGATGCATTACCAAATCCAAATGTGCACTGAATGATTCCCCCATTTTCTTAAAATAAAAAAACGCATTACATCTGTTTTACCAGACGTAATGCGTTTTTTCTTTATCCGATTTTATTGTTTGATGATGGATCTCGTTCCAGAGAATTCCACACGCTTATCATTGGTTAGGTTCAAATGATACATGCCCGTTGGCAATCCGGAAACATCCAATTTGATGAGGTTGTCACCAACAGAGAGTTTAGATTTCTGAGAGAACTAGATCTGACCAGCACTACTGAAAAGCGTCAGTTGAATTTCCATGGCTTCAGTCACCTTGATATCCAGATTCGCCACATCAGCTGTTGGGTTCGGGAAGATGCTGATCTCATTTTTCAACTGGTTTTCACAGTTCACAAAGATCGGATCAAAGGATTCTGAATTCCCATTGTAATCCACTTGTGTCAATCGGAAATAACTACCGTTGGAATAATTGGAAGACAAAGTCAAACTGTAATTAAGCAGGGTGTTGCTATTTCCTGCACCAAGCACAGTCTTAACAGTTAGCCAGTTTTTCGCATCGCTGCTCTCTTCAACAAAGAACATTTTGTTATTCTGTTCAGAGGCTGTCATCCACGAAAGATTAATTTCAGAACCAGTACATACACCATCAAAACTCACCAGAGAAATTGGAAGGGCATTGTTAGGCCCACCAGCAAATCCAAAGTTGGAGAATCCACTTACACCTGAACGACGAACAGTTGGTAAACCTGCAGTTCCAGTAGGAGCGAGGTGAACACCTGGACAAAACCAGTCACCACCATTTACACGTTTCACAATCGTGATCTGATTTAAACCATTCGGCAACAAGAAGCTTTCTCCTGTCAAGGCGATGTTGTATTGCCCATCAATCAGTGTCCCTGTTTGGTTGTCGATTTTCCAATAACCATCGTTCGAGAAATTAGATACCTCAAATCCAGCACCGCCTGTATTGGCTTGGTTGATAAAGGTCTGAGTACCTAACGCGCCGTTGATCATCGGAGTAGGAATGAATTCAATAGTCAAATGACCTCCGTTGGCTGGCGCTTGGGTATACTCAAGCAGTACGTTGCGGTTTTTCCAGGCATTGTTCACAAACTGTCCCATTGGGAAAAGTCCGGATGCACTCCCTGTATTGGTTCCTGCAGCATACCATCTGCGCATTTTTCCAGACACATAGCCCGCTGTATAAATTACCGCACCACGATGTGCAATATCGTATCCGATTTCAAGCAAACGTCCTTGCGTGTTCACCATCCCCTGAACCATGGTCAAGGAATCTTGCACCCGCACATCGTCGTTCATCAATAACACGCCACTGGCTTTGTTCACATTGATTGCATTAAACAAGGCTGTTCCTGTTCCTACAACCGATATGCTCTGATCTACCGTTCCGATGAAATGGAA
>CALQRR010000260.1 GCA_943333015.1 Chitinophaga pinensis
CACAGACTTTACATTTAATCCCCGCAAAAATGGATATGCCATCAAGATTCCGGTGTTTTCGTTTGATAAATTCCCCAATGTAAATAAGGAACTTGGACCGGAAATGAAGTCAACCGGAGAGTCCATTTTGTTTATTGAGGATTTGCACGATGAGGCTTTCCTGAAACTGTATTCGGAGCGGAATCTCTACCTGAGCCGATAGGTGTTCTGCCAAAGCGGCAGGGAAAACCTTAGGCAAGTATTTTGTAAATTGCCCCTTTCAACACACATCCGCAATGCGATTTATATTCATCCTTTTAGCGATCTACTTTTTATACCGGATTTTTTTCGGGTTTATTCTGCCATTGATTCTTCGCTACTTTTTTCAAAAAGCGGCTCAAAATATGAACGGTCAGTTTGGTCAATATCAGCAGCAGTCGCCACCCTTGCGTCGTCAAGGAGAAGTTCGGATTGAAGAACCCGGTAATGCGGCTCCGCATAAAAAGCATTTTTCCTCCGGAGATGTGGAAGATGTGGATTATGTGGAAGTGAAATAAGCTTCACGAAAGTCTACTGTCTTTCGCAAGGATCCGATCAAACAAAATACGAAGACCGATAAAGTTCAAGGATTGTTTTCATCTTCAGAAGGATAGAATTCTCTGCTATTTGCGCTTTAATAGCAGCGGGACTTCTATATTTACCCTTTTAATTTTAAGGGATGCCTAAATTCGACTACAAAGCGCTACTTCCTCATTTGGCTGCAATAGCCATTTTTCTCCTTTTGATCTTTGCGTATTTTCCAGACCTGCTTGATAACAAGAGTCTTAGAATGGACGATATCGAACAGCACAAAGGTATGTCCAATGAACTTGCTGATTACCGTGAACGTACAGGTGAAGAAGCCATCTGGACCAACGCCATGTTTGGCGGAATGCCCGGGTATACCATCTCCACCATTTATCATGGCAATATCCTTCGGTACGCTGACAAGGTCATGAAGCTCAATTTGCCGCGCCCTGCCGATTCGATGTTTGTGGTGATGCTCGGGATGTATGTTCTTTTAATTACCCTGGGCGTTCGTCAGCCATTGGCCATTTTGGGAGCTGTTGCCTATAGTTTTTCTACCTTCAACTTACTCAGTATGGAGGCTGGTCACATGTCAAAGATCGATGCCATGTCCTACATGCCTTGGGTTTTGGCGGGATTGGTCACTGCTTTTCAGGGGAAACGTATTGCCGGTGCTTTAATGACGGCCGTTTTTTTGAGCCTGCAAGTCAAAGCTTCTCACTTTCAGATTACGTATTACCTGGCTTTTATTCTGCTGTTTTTCTCCCTCGCTTACCTCATTCAAAGTATTCGGGAGAAAACACTACCTGCTTTTATCAAAACGTCGGCTTTGCTCATCGTTGCTGCATTTTTTGGAATCTTCACTAACAGTTCATCGCTGTATACCATCTACGATTATGGAAAAGATTCAATCCGTGGGAAATCGGAGCTTACTAGTAACGTAGTTAAAGAAAGCAGCGGTTTAGATGCTTCCTATGCGCTTCAATACAGCTATGGAGTAGGGGAAACATTTTCATACATGATCCCCAATGTATATGGCGGTGCATCCAATTTAGGACTAGGCGAACAAAAAGAGGCACTCAAGGAAGCTGATCCGCAGTATAGATCCATCCTTGGAAATCTGCCTCAATACTGGTCTTCGACCTCTACAACAGGTCCATTTTATGCAGGAGCACTCATGTCTTTCTTGGCCGTACTAGGTTTTTTCTTTGTGAAATCGCCTGTCCGCTGGGCAATTCTGGCTTCTGTCGTCCTCGCTTTTATGTTATCCTGGGGGATAAACTTCGAAGGTTTTTCTGTGTGGATGCTCGATCATTTTCCGGGTTACAACAAATTCCGAGCAGTGAAAATGACACTCATCATATCCGATTTCCTGCTTCCGTTAATCGCCATCCTCGGGCTTTCGGAAGTCGTTTCGCACCCAGAAGTTATCAAAGAAAAAAAGACCTGGTTCTTCACCGCTTTCGGCTTAACGGGTGGACTTTGTCTGCTCTTTTACATGTTACCCGATTTGTTTTTTAGTTTCGATTACCTCAATCCTGCCTATCAGGATCAACTCATGCAAATGGCTCAGCAACAAGGTATGGATGCGCCAACAGCAACGGGGTGGATGGATGGACTGATTTCCAATCTGGAAGATGTACGTGTGGCCATTTTCAAAGCGGACGCCTTACGTTCTTTCCTGATTATTCTGTTAGGTGCTGCAGCCTTGTTCGTGTATGGTCGTTCTAAGTTTAATCCGTTGATTCTGGCTGGTCTATTTCTCATCATAACCGTCAGTGATCTTTGGTCCGTTGATAAACGTTATGTGAACAAGAAAGACTTTGTGAGTAATGCTAAATCGGCTGTTCCGTTTAGTCCTTCCGCAGCCGATGAAGCCGTTTTTGCGCTGGAAATGCAACGTGATCCTTCGCTTGTGCAGAAAGTAGAGACCTATAAAAACGAAGGGATGAAGCGGGCGAAAAAAGCCGGTGGAGCAGGAGTGGACGATGCGAAATTCCGTTTTCGTGGGTTACTGGCAAACACCGATTACCGCGTGTTAAACATCGCTGCCAATACCTTCAATGACGCCGGTACGTCGTTTTTTCATAAATCGGTGGGTGGTTACAGTGCGGTAAAACTGGAACGATATCAGGAATTTATCGAAAACCACATCTCCCCCAATATTCAAACGCTCATTGCAACTTTTAACAACCGCCCAAGCGATTCATTGATTTCAGCAACAATGAGCCGTTTGTATGCCCTCAACTTACTCAATACTCGCTACATTATTTACAACGAAAAAGCTCCGCCATTGGTCAATAATGCGGCTTTGGGTAACGCGTGGTTTGTCTCTCAGGTGAAAGAAGTAGAATCGGCAGATGCAGAAATGGCCGCCATGGACAGCACGTTCAATCCGGGAACAACGGCATTGATTGATAAGCGTTTTAAAGATCAGCTAAACGGCTGGAAACCTCAGGTAGATTCCAGTGCACGAGTCACTTTGGATAGTTATGCTCCCAATGCATTATCCTATTCCTATGCTTCATCTGTAGAGCAGCTGGTTATCTTTTCGGAAATCTATTATGCGAAAGGCTGGAACGCTTACCTGGATGGAACACCTGCTCCGCATTTTAGAGCCGATTACATCCTCCGTGGAATGAAAGTTCCTGCCGGAAAGCACACACTGGAATTTCGCTTCGAACCCAAAGCCTATTACAACTCTGAAAAAGTAAGTCTGGCAAGCTCCGGTTTGTTGATTTTGCTCGTCTTGCTTGCCCTGGGAATGGAACTCCGCAAGAAAAAGTCATCAGTACCCGAAAAAGCCTGATCATGTGTGGAATTGCCGGTTATTTCCAAACCCAATCGCGGTTTTCGTTAGAACATATTCATCGGATGACCGATGCTCAGAAACACCGCGGTCCTGATGCTGCGGGGCATTTTGAGCATGCTCGTTGTGGGTTGGGGCATCGCCGGCTGAGTATTCTCGATCTTTCGGATGCTGCTAATCAGCCTTTTTATTCGGTCGATAATCGCTACGTAATTGTTTACAATGGCGAGGTGTATAATTTCCGGGAAATTGCAGCGGAGCTGAATACGCCCATGCGGACAACGTCCGATACCGAAGTCATACTCGAAGCGTATATCCGTTGGGGGAAATCCTTCATTCAGCGACTGAATGGCATGTTTGCTATCGCGATTTTCGATACCGTGAAAGAAGAACTCTTTCTCTGTCGCGATCGCATGGGCATTAAACCCATCTTCTATTACAGAGACGAAACATTGATCGCTTTCTCCTCCGAACTGAAAGGGTTGCTGGCGTTACGGCCGGATCTCAAATTATCACTCGACCGACAAGCGGTGGAAGAATACCTGCATTTAGGATACGTACCCGAACCGTTGAGTATGTGTCAGGAAATCCGAAAATTTCCTTCCGGCCATTATGCTGTCCTTTCGG
>CALQRR010000261.1 GCA_943333015.1 Chitinophaga pinensis
ACCGCTGCTCCAACAGTTGCTCCGGGTAATGTGTACGATCTGGAATACCAGTCAACAGTTACCAGTGGTGTCGAATTCCTTATTGCTAACAATGTGGTGCGCGATCTTACCATCACCACTGGAAACATACTCACCTTAGATGCTGCGCATACCTTTAACCGCAATTTGGTTCTTAGCGGAGGCGACCTGAATCTGGGCGGATACACTCTCACCGCCCGTGGTCGTACAACGGCTCCTGCATTCTCAGGAAGTATTACTGTGAGTGGTGGTGGCGCTCGTTCGATTACTGGCTCCGCTGGAAGTACATTCGACATTACTGGTTTAGGTGCAAATCTTCCAAACGATTATACAAAAACGGTTTCGTCCTTTGGAGGTTCAACGTTATCATTCGACTCAAACGTACTCGTACGTATTGGTGATGGTGCTGTTGATTTCGGTTCAGGAAGTCCAACTACAATCAATGGAACATTACAAGTGATGACAGGAGGTTCAGTTGGCCAAGGTTTAAATCCATGTTATTATGGTACAAATTCTACCTTAAGATTTGCCAATAATGTTGATTATCTGGTTGGATCAAGCGACAAAACCTGGGTTTCACTCCCAATTAATTCAACTAGTCCCGGAATTCCTTTTAATGTTGAGGTATTGGATTTCGGAACAGATTTAAGGTTAGAAGAAACTAGATCATTAAGAAACAACCTAACTATAACAAACGGTAGTTTCTCTTTGAACTATGTTGGAGTTGGAACTTTTTCATTAGGAGGTAACTGGTCAAGATCAGGTGCAACTTCGGCATTTAACGACCCAACTTTTAAGAAAATAATTTTTGACAGGCAAGCAGCGGGTGATCAAATTATAACTGTTGGTTCTGGAGTTTCATCCGAAACATTCTACGATTTAGAAGTTTCACCTTCTTCTGGTAATTTGAAAGCTGCTTCATCAACTCCTATAAATGTGTTGCATACACTCAGTTTTGCTACAGGTAAAATGGATATTGGAGCAAATCAACTCACCATTGGAACCGCTTCTTCTAACGGTACAATTACAGGTAACAGTAGTTCTAAATATGTCATAACTAATGCAATCGCTGGAGGTGGTAAAATTAAAGCGTTTACCAATTCCAATGCAGCTTATAGTTTCCCTGTTGGTGATGCAATTAATTACAGTCCTCTAACATTGACTTTGATTAACGGAGGCACAGCGGGCGCTTTTATTACTACAACACCGGTTCAAGGTATTCATCCGAATATGTTGACTGCAACTCCTCCAACCAAATACATTTCTCGTTATTGGTCAGTTGAGCCAACTGGTCTTGCTTTAAATCCTGTCTACGATATAAATTACTCATATGTATTGGCCGATGAAGTAAATCCAGGAGCAGGGATTCTATATCCAGTTAAATACAGCACTGCAACAATACCTAATGGATGGCAAAGTTGTCCGGGTTCGGGTTCAATGCCTGCTGGGATAACCGGTACATCTGGTGGTAACAACGCTGTAGCTAGAACATTTTCTTGGAATGGTCTTACAACATTCTCTGATTTCTCAGGAGCTGGAGATGGTTCTCCTCTTCCAGTTACCTGGCTCGATTTCAATGCGGTTTACAACAATGAAACTCAAAACGTTGATCTAAGCTGGTCTACTGCAAGTGAAATCAACAACGATTTCTTTGAAGTGCAACGTTCCACTGATGCGGTTCATTTTGACGTTATCGGTAAAGTAAACGGTTCGGGTAACTCCTCGCTTGTGAAAGAATATGCACTGAGTGATAAACAACCACTTCCAGGGGTATCTTACTACCGGATTCGTCAGGTAGATTACAATGGTGACGATGACTTTACCGACCTACGCGCAATCAACATCGACGGCTCTTCTTCTGCCGGAACCATCTATGTATATCCGAACCCGTTGGCGGGTCAGGATCTGAACCTTGTTTTCAGCGGATTGGATAAAGGTAACTGGCAGTGGCGACTGGTCGATCTGACTGGAAAAGTAATCATGCAAAAAACACGCGTGTCTGAACTTGAATCCGGCCTCATTCAGTTGAGCCTTGATAAACTACCAGATGGTATTTACTTGTTTCAACTTGAAACACAATCTCAAAACTTCACACGGAAGTTGAATATTGTGAAATAAGAAAAGGGGAGAGGCCGGTTTAAAAAACCGGCCTTTTTTTTATACTTGAGCAATCATTAGTGAACGGTCAGTCAGATTGTACAGATATGCCGATTTTTCAAGCGCCGATGCTATTTGAGTGTATTCAGAATGGGTCTGCTGGAGTCATGAAAACCAGGACCGGCGTTTCGTTTCAATTCCGATAAACAATCCTTCTGGACGTTCTTCCACGGGATAGAGCTGGATGTTATCTTCTCGGCGTTCCACTTCTCGTCCCGTTTTTAAACTCCAGGCATACCGGTGAAACGGGCAGACAACGGTTCCGTGTTCACAAAATCCACCCCGGGTAATGGGCAATCCCTGATGAGGGCATTTTTCGTCCAGCGCAAAAAATCCCTGCTCGGTGCGTGCTAAACACAGTCGTTTATCACCAATTTCAATGGCGATGGTTCTGTTCAATGGTACCTGCTCTCTGGCTTTTTCCACCGAGCTAAATACCATAAACCATGCGGTGTCTTTTCGGGAAAACATAAATCAACGTGCAATTACAATGTGAAGTTTTCGGGGTGATATCTCAAACAGCGCAGGACTATGTCCGATCGATTCACCATCTGCTTGAATCTGTAATTCAGGTGTGAGGATTTCGAGCTCGCGACATGTAAAGGTCTTCACTTCCTTGAGTTTTATGAAACTTCCTGTAAATAGACGGTGCAAATTACGGATCACTTTGAACTTGCTGATTTTATTTGCAACCGTCAGATGAAATAATCCATCCCGAGGATCAGCCTCTGGTACCAGCTTCATGGCATTGCCTGCGTATTTGCAAACCCCGGCAAGCAGTGCAAATGTCTCATTGCTGTATTCCTGCGTGTCAATTCTATAACGGATAAGCGGTTCTTGATATGCCGACAATGTTGTTATCAATTTGGAGATATAAGTAAGCAATCCACTTTTACCCTCTGATTTTGCCTGATGGGCGGCAAGGGTTACCTGTGCATCAAAACCGCAGCCGGCCATATTCATAAACCATTGCGTCTTCTCTTTCCCTTGGTGTTGAAACGTAATTTTTGCCACATCCTGTAGAGTGGTTACCGGATTGTCCAACAACGAAATTGCTCCCGGTATACTTCCTCCAATGTTCCATGTTCTGCGCCAATCATTGCCGGTACCCACAGGAATTTGTGCCAACAAAATGCTAACGCTCGGCACTGTGTTTTGCTGCATAATGCCGTTGAGTACTTCATTCATGGTGCCATCTCCGCCGGCAACTACAATCTTCCGATACCCTTGTTCAATGGCGCGTTGCACTGCATCGGTTGCATCTCCTGCAAATCGTGTGGTATAGAGCTCACAGGTAAGCGACCTGCGAGATATAGCTTGCAGTATTTCTTGTTCATGTTTAATTCCCCGGCCTCCTCCTGCTTGTGGATTGAGTATTAAGTACCAGCTGCCCTGTTCCATTTTTCAAACATAACAGGAATATTCCATAAAATAGAAACGCCCCATCTTTCGACGAGGCGCTTCTACAACAACCTTCTTTTTGAGTTTAGTTCAATTCGATCTTTCTGGCCGATTTAACTTCTGTTTCTTTTTTCGGTAATTCCAAATGAAGAATGCCATCCGCAAAACGGGCTGCGATTTTCTCCTGATCTATATTTTCAGGTAGATTAAAGCTGCGCTGGAAGTTCTGGAAACTGAATTCTTTTCGACTATAACGCTTCGCTGCTTGTTCAGTGCTTTCCTTCTTTTCGCCCGTTACCGTGAGTGTATCTTTATCTATAGAAAGATCAATCTCCTCCTTGCGGAATCCCGGAATGGAAAGTTCAATGTGAAACATTGTTTCATTTTCTGAAATATTCACCG
>CALQRR010000262.1 GCA_943333015.1 Chitinophaga pinensis
ATAGTCGCCGGGCTATCTTCAACGATGTTGTTAAAAATAAACAAACCCGGGAAATAATTGACCACCACGTTCGTGCAGATGGGAACGAAAATTATGTATTGCGCCGGTTTTATCCATTGGTGGAGGACGGAGAGGTCAACCTTGTGATTGGCTACGGAATAGATATTTCGGAAGTAAAATCTGTGGAGAAAAAGGCACTTTTGTCGGAATCGAAATTCAAAAGCCTTTTCGAAAACAACCCGATGTTGCTCTTTATTGTTGATGAGCAGTTTATTATTCAATCGACCAATCATGCAGCCATAAATCACTTCCAATTATCTGAGGAAGAAATCCCTGGAATGTCGTTTCTGGATTTAATGAGCAATGATTTCTGTAATGAATTTACAGAGAAATTTCAGGATGCTTTTCAAATGCAAGTCAATGAAAGCCATTCCTGTTATTGCCAATTGAATTATAATAAGCAAGACTATACTGTAGAGTTTACAGCAACGCCTGTTTTTGGTGAAGCGGGTGAAAAACTATTGCTGTTGGCGGGAGCCGATCATTCAGAGCGTATTAGGAGTCAGGAAAAATTGCGGCTCAGTGAGGAATTCAACCGGAACCTTGTTCGAGATATGCCGATTCCTTTTGCGGTTGTCAATTGGGATAAGGCTGAATACATCAATAACGCATGTCGCGCGCTTGTTGGCCTAAGCGAGAATGATCCATTTGATGGTGAAAATCTGCTCCGGTATGTCGTGGAGGAGGACATTCCGATCGTACTCCATAAATTCAGAAATCGGGATTCCGGTTCCCAAGAGTCAACCATATTGGTTCGTTTGCGCACACATTCGGGCCTAATTAAAACTGTTGAGATTCAGGGAGGATGGATGAATGTAGATGGTCGCCGACTCAATTTCGTCACGTTTGTTGACAAAACAGATGAGATTAAATTATCAAAAGCCCGGTTAAGTGCAGAGCTGAGAACCAAACAGATTATTGAAACGGCTTTGGATGCTGTTGTTACAACGAATTCTAAGGGAGAAATTCAGGATTGGAATCCTAAAGCGGAAGAAATATTCGAATGGACTGCCCAAGAAGCAGTTGGTAAAAATATCGAAGAAACGATCATCCCCATGAAATTCCGCCATGCGCATCACAAGGGGATGGAACATCACATGCTCACCGGAGAATCTCGTGTGCTAAACCGTCAGCTGCAATTAACCGCAGTCTCCAAATCGGGCAAACTATTCCCCATTGAACTTTTTATTACCCGGATCGAGGTGGAAGGCGAAGTGCTTTTTAGTTCCTTCATCCGAGATGTAACAGCGCAAAAAGCCGCACAAGACGCCTTACGAGAATCGGAAAATAAGCTTTCAATGTTGGTGAGCGCACTCCCGGTAGTGCCGTATACAGCTATCAGTAAATCGTTTTATGAATTCAGTTATCTCAACGACCGGGTGGTGACCTTGTTGGGATACTCGATTGAAGAAATTTTGTCGGAACGGTTGTTCTGGATGTCACAGGTGGTGGTGGATGATTTGCCCATCATTAAAACAGGACACAAAGAGCTTTTAGCGCGTGGAGAAGCCAATATTCAGTACCGGATTCGGCATGCATCGGGCAAATTGATTTGGGTCATGGATTCGATGCGGATGATTGTTAGTCAGCAAGAAGGAGATCCTTATATGATTACGGGGGTGTTTCAGGACATCACTATTCAGAAGGAAGAGGAGGAGCGTCGGCGATTAATCGAGATGACGTTATTCGAAATTTCCAGAGAAGAGCTTTCTGCCAGAAATACGTTGGAAGAATTTTACCAGACTGTTTACAACCGTTTGAAAAGCAATCTCGGAATTAGTGGCATGTCGGTATGGGAATACACCGGAGTGAATCATGAATTTACCTGTACAACCTGCTACAGCGATAGAGTCTTGGCATGTAAAAATGCCATCGGTAGTAAAATTAAAAGCGCTACGTTAGTTTCACAAATTACCCAGTTTAATACCCTTCAGAGCAACAGTAATTTAGCAACGGGGGATTCGGATGATAATCTCAATCAGATTTTCAGAAAAGCACCATCGGTTTCGCTCCTATTGGGAGTGGTGAAAACATCCGATTTAAAGGAAAGTATCATTTTACTGGAGTCTGATAAAAACGATTTTGTTTGGGAATATGAGCACTCTAATCTGATCAGTTCCATTGCTGAATTAGCTTCGGTTAACATCGAATATTTTCAACGCCTTGAGGCCGATGGAAAACTTCGGGAAGCTTATCAGCTGGCAAAAATCGGTGCTTGGGAAGTAGAACAAGAAACCAATCGGGCCTTTTGGTCGGAGGCCATGTTCGAATTTTACAACCTCAATCCTAAGATGTCTATGCCACTCCATTTTGAGGAGGCAGTGATGTACCACCATCCTGATGATCGGCTTTTATTTAAACAAGCCTTTGACGGACTGATGCATGAAGGGAAGGCTTACAACATCACTTGCCGTCATCTATTTGAAGATGGATCGGTTCGTTATTTTGAGAAATCTGCGATGGCCAGAAAAAACTCGAATAACAAAGTGTTGTTTATGGGGGTGACGGTGGACATTACCGAAAAGAAACTGGCCGAACTAGAAAAGGACCGGAGTAAGCGCAAGCAGATTGTTCGAAACGCGCTTATTTCCGCACTTTCAACAGTTGAATCTCAGAGTGAGCTGTTTAGTGCTTTTGCAGAGTTGCTGGTACATTCGAAAATCGTCGTGGGATGTTATCTTTTCAATCGTAAAGATGTTACGGATAAGTCTTCTGGCTATCAGATAGCCAACCATTTCCCTAAAGATATTCAAACAGATGAGTTTCTAGAACTTGATGTTGCCGGTTTGATCCGAGACAAATTTCACCATTTACCTGCCAATGCAGTTGAGCAGTTAAAATCATTTTCCGAAAGCTACCTCATCACTGCTTTACCATTCAAAGAAGAGGTGACGCGGTATGTCGTTTTTCAGCTTCAGCCCGATGAAATTGATTTTACCGAGAAGATTGAAATAATCACCGATCTATTGAAGATTAAGCAGGAGCGATTTGGGCGGATTGTGGCTGATGCAAAAGTTAGAGAGCTCAATGCGGAGTTGGTGGAGACGAACATCCAGTTGCGCCAGTATTCCTTTATTGTTTCGCACAATTTGAGGGCACCGGTAGCCAACATTCTCGGATGCTTAAATATCTACAATCAGGATGATTATTCTGATCCAAAGAATACTCGCATTTTTGAAGGGATGAAAATAGCTGCAAATTCCGTAGACAATATTTTACAGGATTTGAATAAGATTTTGAACGTTAAGGAAAATGTAAGTACCCAGTTCGAGTATGTTTCCTTTCAGGATGTTCTTGATTTAGTCCTTGATAGCTTGCAGGAGGAGATTCAAACGAGTGCATGTGAATTGCGTATAGATTTTTCTAAGCAAGCTGGTATGCAAGTGTTTAAGCCATATCTGGTAAGTATCTTTCAAAATCTAATTTCTAATGCAGTCCGTTACAGAGATCCTGCTCGCCAGCTGGTGCTGACAATTGACGCGATGAGTTCTGAAGGGAAAATTGAAATTCGTTTTTCAGACACAGGAAGGGGAATTGACATGAAGAAGAATGGAGGACGTCTGTTCAAATTATACTCTCGCCTGCATTCTGATGTACCAGGAACAGGACTAGGATTAAATATGGTGCAGGAACAAGCGCGGGCCATGGGTGGTAGCATTCAAATTGACAGTACATTGGGTGTTGGTTCCTCTTTCACCGTTACTTTCGTATCTAAAGTGTAGGGAAATGGATGTATGGTTAATCGATGATGATCACGTGACGAATATGTTGAATCAGTTTTTTTTGGAAGAACATTTTCCAGAAACACAGATATCAGCCTTCACAGATGCTGAAAAAGCATTGGAGGAATTGTGCAACCAATCCAAAATGCCCGATTGTATTTTCTTGGATATCAACATGCC
>CALQRR010000263.1 GCA_943333015.1 Chitinophaga pinensis
ACTGCCCGTCAAAGCAGCCAGAAAAATGCCAATCGTGGCACCAATTCCAAGGGTAGTATGGGTGGGCCACATGGGCTCCATATTGCTCCAACTGCCTTTTCCCTGTCCGGCAAAATACACACCTACGGCCACTACACCTAGCAATGCGACAATCTTGGCTACAGTAAAGAAATTCTGAATATGCGCGGAGTTCTTCACATCCCTCAAATTGATCAGCGAGAGCAGCACAATACAGGAAATGGCCGTTAACTGCTGCGAACTAATGGTGAACAGCCCTGCATCGAGCAGAATATTTTTTGCACTGATGCTGTCAAAAAAAACGCCGCTAAACTTGGCAAATGCCACGGCCACTGCAGCAATGGTTCCGGTTTGTATGACGGCAAAAAGCGACCATCCGTAGGTAAAAGCGGTACGTTTTCCATAGGCTTCACGCAAATAAACGTATTGACCGCCCGCTTGTGGAAACATCGCGGCCAATTCACCATAGGTCAGAGCGGCCATGAGGGTAATGACTGCTGTTAACACCCAAGCAAGTAATACCAATGCGCCGGAGTTTACCTGACGGGCAATGTCGGCACTCACAATAAAAATTCCGGAGCCAATCATCGATCCCATGATGATTGTTGTACTGTCGAACAATGATAGTTTCTTGTGTGCGCTCATGCTGATAATATCTTATTGAATATTTTGGAACAAGATAGGCCGAATCACACCGCCTCAAATAGGGGTTATTAAGGATTTATTCCAGAACGAATGTGGATGAATCATACGGGGGCCGAAAATCCTCGCGGATTCAGCATCTATCTTTGTCATGTGAAAAATGCCCGCGCCTACCGTTTGCTGTTTATATCGAATGCTGTTTCAGGCTTTTCACAAGGCATCAGCATGTTGGCAATCCCTTGGTATTTCAGCAAGATTCTCGGAAAACCGGAACTCTTTGGGATGCTCTATGCCCTCACCACATTCATCATGCTTTTTTGGGGCATGTATGCCGGCTCCCTCATCGACCGCTTCTCGCGCAAGCATGTATTCCTGGCTGTAAACGCATTTGGACTGCTTTTGCTAGGTGCTGCGGCTGGAATTGGATTTTGGCTGGGAGAAGTGCCCGCGTGGGCTGCTATGGCCGTTTTTGCAGGAACCATTCTGGTGTACAACATGCATTATCCGGCGTTGTATGCATTCGGCCAAGAAATCACCGAGCGGGAGCACTATGGAAAATTCACCTCTTGGGTGGAAATCATTGGTCAGTCAACCAGCATCCTTTCCGGATCAGTGGCGGCGATCCTTTTATCAGGCATGGCGGCCGGAAAACATCAATTTGGCGGAATGGAAATCACCCTGCCTTTTACGATACAGGCCTGGTCCTTGCACGAAATTTTTCTCGCCGATGCCATTACCTATCTCTTGGGTTTTATCCTGATTGCGATGATACGCTATGTGCCAATCGCGATCCGGCACAAAGAAACCGGAACGATGTTCGAACGCATCCGCACTGGACTTCAATTTTTACAGGCACATCCACTGCTCTTTCTGTTTGGTAATGCTTCGTATGCCATTTTCGTGGTGCTCCTAGTAACGTTTCAGCAACTCATGCCGCAATACATCGATCAGCACATGCACGCCGGCGCTGGCACGTATGCCTTTGCTGAAGTGATGTATTCCATCGGTGCCATGTTGGCAGGTGTGTTTATGGTCTGGACATTCCGGCGATCAGGTTTTATACTGGGCATTACCGTCATGATGGGCGCCACAGTGATCATCTATACGCTGTTTGCAACCACGCATCAGGTGTTGCTGTTTGCCGTATTATGTTTGCTTATTGGTATTGCTAATGCCGGTACACGCGTATTGCGAACTACCTGGCTGTTTCAACATGTTCCCAACCAATCCATTGGACGAATTAGCAGTGTGTTTCAAACCATCAATATTCTGTTCCGTGCGATCATCAGCGCCGTGTTCGCGTTACCGTTTTTTAACCGCAATGGACAAATTGTCTATGCCTTTGCGGTATGTGCCGTCTTTGTGGGGATTTGGATCATTCCCATCCTGAAGAACTACCAAAAACTCGTCAGCTTTCGGATTCCCTTGGAGACAGATCAGGATGCTGTCTGATTGTCGACCAGCTTGAATCCTTTTCCGTGTACGTTGATGATTTCAATATCGGGATCACCGGTAAGGTATTTCCGTAAACGGGCAATGTAAACATCCATACTACGGGCATTGAAATAGTTGTCGTCCGACCAGATGGCCCGCAATGCAAAATTCCGCTCCAGGGTGTCGTTCAAATTCAGACAAAGCAGTTTAAGTAAATCCGCTTCGCGTGAGGTGAGTTTTTGAATGTGTTCGCCCAAGATCAACTGCTGGTGAGTGGGATTGAAGATGTATTTCCCAATCACAAACTCCTGCACCGGTTTATCGTCTGGAATGCGTTCGGTACGCTTGAGTATGGCTTTGATACGGAGTAAAAGTTCCTCCATACTAAAGGGCTTTGTCATGTAATCATCCCCGCCTGCTTTAAAACCTTCGATGGTGTCATCTTTCATCGATTTGGCAGTGAGAAAGACAATTGGCACTTCTTTGTTGTGTTTCCGAATCTCGCGTGCCAAGGTGAAGCCATCCATCTGAGGCATCATGACATCAAAAATGCAGAGATTCCATTTTTCCTTGAGAAACATCTTAAATGCCTCGTCCCCATTGGAACAAAGCTCGGTATGATATCCTTTTGCTTCTAAATATTCACGGATGATGGATCCAAGATTCGGATCGTCTTCGGCTAGTAGGATTTTCATAAATGAGGTATATGCGCAACGTTCCTCAAAGACCGTGCAAGGAAAAATTCAACCGCAGGGGAAACGACATTTGTCAGTAAAGCCATTTCGGGAAGGTGCTTTTGGGTCTGGTGAAGAGTCTATCAGTTCAACCAAAAAATCGGCAACAAGCTATTATAAACAGGGAGTTTACCACAGAATTTTTACATTCTTATACATTCCGAAATGAGAATCCCTTGATATAATTGTCAATTTCTCTGTAATAGCCTGTGAAATAATAATTCTGTCAAATGGATCTTTATGAATGTCTTGCAGCTTTGATAATTCAAGAATATGTTCAAAATCTAATGGGAGAATTTCAAAATTATTTTTCAATATCTCCTGTTTCAGATCTTTTAAATGGATATCTAAACTTATTTTTTTCAAGCTTATTTTTATTGCAATTTCCCACAGGGATGCAATACTAATGAAACTTGCATTTTTAGAACTCTCAATGGCTGTTCTAGCTTTTAGGGAAAGATTTTCATGCCCGTCTAAAAACCAGAGAAATGTATGCGTATCTAATAGATAATTCATTACATATACTCCTTAAACGCATCTAGGGGTGCGTCAAAATCTTCTGAAAGATGGATTTTCCCTTTTAGGGCTCCAAATACTCTTTCTCGATGCTTTTCTTCTGGCGCAGAACCTTTCTTTCTATCCTTAGATTTTTCGATGAGCTTCTCAATGAAGTTTTTAGCCTCTTCTTTAAGTTCAGAAGGAAGTGTTTCAAGTTTAGTATACAGCGACAGAGAGGTCATTTTCGAAATCTTTAAGTTAAAAGTAGTGATTTCTCCAATCGAAATCAGGCTCTTCTTTCCCTACAAATCGCTGTGAAAAAGCCAAGGAAATAAATTCGTAAAATCTCTCCCTTACATCAGCTCTCCTGCTGGTTGTTGGGCAAGACCACTACAAAGGTGCTTCCCATGCCCGGTTCACTTTCGATGCGAATGTGGCCATGATGTTTCTCCACAATTACTTTCACATAACTCAGCCCCAGTCCAAACCCCTTCACATTGTGAATGTTCCCGGTTGGTACTCGGTAAAGCTTTTCGAACACCCGTTTTTGCTCATCGCGCGAAATACCAATCCCGTTATCTGTTACTGCGATGGTAAAGGCCGTTCCCTGATTCTGCGTCTCAATGAATATC
>CALQRR010000264.1 GCA_943333015.1 Chitinophaga pinensis
GACATGCTCTGTTTGCAGGAAATAAAGAGTCAGGCCGATCAACTCGACCTGGAGCTTTTTCGTCAAATCGGCTATGAGCCGTATCTTTTTCCAGCCCAAAAGAAAGGATATAGCGGTGTGGCTATTTTGAGTCGTCATCAACCCGACAGAATTGTAGAAGGAATGGGCATGGAAGCCTATGATTTTGAAGGACGATCGATTCGTCTCGACTTTGGCGATTGGTCCTTACTCAGCACCTATTTTCCCAGCGGCTCGAGTGGTGATGAACGGCAGGATTTTAAGATGCAGTTTCTATCCGATTATCAGGCGTACATCAACGAACTGCGGAAAGAACGGCCCAAGTTGATTGTTTGTGGAGATTATAACATTTGCCACCGCGCCATCGATATTCATAATCCAGTGAGCAATGCCAATAGCAGCGGTTTTTTACCCGAAGAACGTGCTTGGATGGAAGGTTTTCTAAACACCGGATTTACCGATTCCTTCCGCCATTTCAACACCGATCCACATCACTACACCTGGTGGAGTTTCCGTTCTGGCGCCCGAGGCAAAAACCTTGGCTGGCGTATCGATTACGCCTGCGTCACCGACAATCTTCGCGATAAATTGCAGCGGTCTTCCATTCTTCCCGATGCCGTTCACAGTGATCATTGTCCGGTGCTCATCGACATCGATCTCTGATCAGGATTTTTTCCAGCGTTCTAATCGTGGGATATTTCTGGAAAAGAATCCCGCAAATAGGGTGGGCATCCCCATTTCTCTCAATTTTCCTTTTACCCGCAGCTGCATATCACTTGCTTTCAAATGCGGCATCGTAAATGCGCCTTCGAGGTAACAATGGGAACAATATTTCGTGCTACGCGATCCGTCTGCATTCGTTCCTCCTCCTTGCGCATCCCGTTTCAGAGACATTCCGCAAGACTGGCAATTTTTATGTGTCGTTTGCATAGTGCTGAATTTGGATGTTTTAAAGTAGGTAATTTCTGATCGCGAGGCAAATGTCCAGATGAAAAACCGAAATGCCTCCTGACAAATCTGCATCTTTGCACCTGATGGAACGCAAGACACTGTTTGTAGATGTGATAGTGCCACTGGCTTTGCCACGCCTGTTTACATACCGCGTTCCTCAACTTCTTGCGCCGTATATTCAACCGCTTCAACGGGTGGTTGTGCCCTTCGGGAAGAAAAAAAAATACACCGCCATTGTGCATCATGTGCACGAAAAGCCACCTCAGGGATACGAAGCGCGTTACTTAGAGCAACTGCTCGACGAAGAACCGGGACTTTCTGAACAACAGCTTCGTTTTTGGGAATGGATGGCCATCTATTACCTCTGCCATTTGGGGGAAGTCATGCAAGCCGCCCTGCCTGCTGGCCTCAAACTTTCCAGCGAAACGGTGATCCGTTCCATGGGTGCATTCGAGGAACTCGATACCAGCAATCTCAACGACCGCGAATACCTCATTCTCGAAGCACTCGATAAAGCGAAAGAACTGAGCATTAAGGATGTTGAAAATATTGCTGGAATAAAAACAGTCTATCCGCTCATCCGGGCTTTGATGCAGAAGCGACTCATCGCAGCTGAAGAAGAAGTGAAAGATTTGTTCCGCCAACGCACCGAAACACTCGTGCATCTGCATCCCGATCATCAGGGAGAAGATGGCTTGCACCGATTGCTGGATCAACTCAAACGTGCTCCTAAACAGCAAGAACTGATTCTCGCTTTCTTAAGCATGAATCCCGGACGAACACATGATTTTCCGGCAATGCGCCGCAAAGAACTATTGCGAAAAACAGGATTAGCCAGCACCGCCATTCTGCAACTGGTTAAAAAGGACATTTTTTTACTGGAAGAAGTGCCCGTCAGCCGGCTTGTGGGAAATGCAAACGATGATGCCAGCATTGTGCTCAGCGCTGCTCAACAGGAAGCTCTTTCTCAGATTCAGGAATCTTTTGCTGAACGCAAACCTGCTTTGTTGCACGGTTTAACGGGTAGTGGAAAAACCGAGATCTACATTCAGCTCATCGAAGAACAGATTGCCCAAGGAAAACAAGTGCTGTACATGTTACCTGAGATTGCACTCACCGCTCAGATCATCAATCGCTTACGGGTGTATTTCGGGCGCAAGGTGCAGGTGTATCACAGTCGCTTTAGCGAAAACGAACGGGTGGAAGTTTGGAATGCTGTTTCTGCCGCTGATCCTGAATCGGGCATGATCGTTTTGGGCGCTCGGTCTTCGGTTTTTCTTCCGTTCCGAAATCTCGGTCTCATCATCATCGATGAAGAACATGAATCGAGTTTCAAGCAAAACGAACCGGCCCCTCGTTACCACGGTCGGGATGCGGCGATCATGCTCGCGTCACAGTTTAAAGCAGATGTGTGTTTAGGGTCGGCCACACCTTCGGTGGAAAGTTATTACAACGCCCTTCAAGGGAAATACACACTGGTAAAGCTCTCCGAGCGATTTGGTGGTTCGGTTTTACCCGACATTTTCATCAACGATTTGCGGGAAGACACCAAACGCAGACGCATGAACGGCATTTTCTCCCCCGCCTTGGTGCAGGAAATGGATGCGAGTTTGAAAAATAAGCGTCAGGTGATTCTTTTCCAGAACCGGCGGGGTTTTGCACCCATGATCGAATGTCACAATTGCCATTGGGTACCGCATTGCGTACAGTGCGATATTTCGCTTACCTACCACAAAGCCATTCATCAGCTACGGTGTCATTATTGCGGCTACAGTCTCAATGTTCCTTCGCAGTGTGCCGAATGTGCCTCCACCGATTTGCGGATGAAAGGCTTCGGAACCGAAAAAATTGAGGAAGAATTATCTACGATTTTTCCGGATGTTTCTGCTGCACGCATGGATCTGGATACAACACGTTCCAAATATGCGTACCACAAGCTCATCGAGGATTTCGAGCAGCACCGGATTCAAGTATTGATCGGGACACAGATGGTCACCAAAGGCCTCGATTTTGACGATGTGGATTTGGTTGCCGTGTTAAGTGCCGATTCGATGCTCAACTATCCCGATTTCCGGGCATTTGAGCGCAGCTTCCAGCTTTTTTCGCAGGTCGCAGGTCGCGCTGGGAGAAGAGAAATTCCGGGACGTGTGCTCATTCAGACTTGGAAGCCCGAACATCCGGTGTTGAAGCATGTTCAGGCGCATGACTACGAGGGCTTTTTTGCGGAAGAACTAGAGGAACGTAAACGCTTTTTTTATCCGCCGTTTGCCCGTCTCATTCACATTACCCTGAAGCACGACGAGACAGCACCACTCGATGAAGCAGCGGACTTACTGGCAAGTTTTCTCCGAAGAACGTTTCAAACACGCATCCTCGGACCAGAATATCCGCCTGTTGCCCGTGTGCGGAACCTGTTTCAGAAACGTATACTCATGAAGATTGAACCGGCCGCTTCGCTCAAACGGGTGAAAGAGGAACTGCAAAATCAGATCGAGCTGTTTTTCAAAGAATATACATTGAAGAATTTTCGATTGGTCATCGATGTCGATCCTGCGGGCTGATTCTTCCCTTATTCTATTTTTCAGTCGTGCTTTGTAGAGAAGGATTGCGGTGTACATTTGAAAAATGAAGCAACTATTTTGTATTCTTCTGGCACTGCTCGCTTTTCGCGCTTCTGCCCAGATTTCACATCCGGTAAATGGTGTCCCTGATGAACGACATCTCACTTACGCCCTCACACAAGTTCAGGTTCACATTTCAGCCGATGAGTTTCTCAGCAACGCAACCGTGCTGGTTCGTGACGGTATCATTACCGGAATCGGTACTTCCATCTCCATTCCTGCAGGTGCGGTAGTGCTTCCTCAAAACGGGAAACACTTGTATCCCGCATTCATCGAGCTCTGGTCGGGATACGGATTGCCATCACCCGAAGGGAAAAAAAGACGTTCCGAAGAGCACGTAGAACGCAGCGATGCCGGAC
>CALQRR010000265.1 GCA_943333015.1 Chitinophaga pinensis
GCAAGATCCGGCCGGCCACCTCTGGAAACAATCGCGTGAATAAGGCCATCAAGTTGAGCTGCTGCTTTTATGGCTGATGCCGCTCCTGTACTGGCCCCAAAGAAGCCAATGGGTAATGTTTTCGTTTCCCCATACTGATGAATGTATTCTGTCACTTTTATCAATCGTTCTGCAAGGAGTGGAATGTCAAATCGCTTTTCATAGATGAGGTCTTCCGTAGGGGTGAGCAAGTCAATAAGGAGTGTTGCAAATCCCTTTTTATTAAGTGTATCTGCGACGAACGTATTGCGTGGACTGAATCGGCTACTTCCACTACCATGAGAGAATATAACGATTGCTTTTGCTTTTTCAGGCACAATAAGATCGCCGTGTAGCTGAAAGTCGTCAATAGGGATAGAAACGTCAGTTGCAAGCGCTATCATATCTTAAGAGTTTGATGAAGTAAAAATATAATCCCATAAAGATTGAATGAATGACCAATATCAATCCTATATATGACTTTTGTCATGGTTTATACTACTGAGCAAAACTACTTTAACTGTTCAAATAATAGAATATGAAGCCGAATGTTTTAGGGGGATTAGGTAATGGAAATGGTTCTGTTGGAGCTGATTCCAAGGTGCTACTCCGTAATTCTATTGAGTTTAATGATGTGAAGGATCTCGATACCTTGATAGAGGATATTGGGGATGCTCAGTACGTTTTATTGGGAGAAGCAACCCATGGAACCCATGAATACTATAGTATTCGTGCTCAGATTACGATGAAACTAATAGAGAAAAAGGGATTTTCATTTATTGCAGTTGAAGGCGATTGGCCCGACAGTTATACATTAAATAGGTATGTCAAAAACTTACCATTCTCGGGGAAGCATGCTTTCAATATATTAAATCAGTTCAACCGGTGGCCTACGTGGATGTGGGCTAATTGGGAAGTTGTGGCATTGGCAGAATGGCTGAAAACTCACAATGCTGGTTTTCCTCAAAACAGGAAAGTTGGATTTTACGGGTTGGATGTTTACAGTTTATGGGAGTCGATGGAGGCAATCATTCATTACCTTAAAAAAGTTGATACTCAGGCATTGGAAGTGGCCATGAAAGCATTCCGTTGTTTTGAACCCTATTATGAAAATGAAGGTCGGGCTTATGCACATGCAGCAAGCTCTGGTCCGATCAGTTGCGAACGGGAAGTCATTGATTTACTCATGGAGATTCGCAATAAAAGCACTCATTATAATACAGATCATGATGCGGTTTTTAGTGCACAGCAAAATGCTCAGGTCATTGTTAATGCTGAAAAATATTACCGCACAATGATTAAAGGAGGTGTTGAGGCCTGGAATATCCGTGATAAGCATATGATGGATACCCTTAACCGTTTGGTGCAGTTTTATGGCAGGGATTCCAAAGTAATTATCTGGGGGCATAATTCACATATTGGAGACGCCAGAGCGACGGAGATGGCTTCCGAAGGACAGGTCAACCTTGGTCAGCTCATTCGTGAACAACATGGGGATCAACGTGTGTATGCTGTTGGTTTTGGATCCAATACCGGTCATGTTGTAGCAGGAAGAAATTGGGGTGATGTGATGCGTGTGATGCATATTCCGCCTGCATTGAAAGGAAGTTGGGAATACATTCAACATGGTTTGGGAGCGAAAGACCGGATAACATTTATGACCGATGAAATGAAGCAGAAATTTGAACATGCTGCTTTTGGTCACCGGGCGATTGGAGTCGTTTATCATCCCCAATACGAGCAATACGGAAATTATATACCCAGTATGATTACTCGGCGGTACGATGCTTTTATATATATCGATACCACTACCGCATTGCATCCATTGCATATTGAACCAGATGGTCAACAGGTCCCAGGGACGTATCCGTTTGGTTTTTAAGGAGTTAAATTAACATCTATGATAACCGATCTCAACCGGCAATTAGCGCGAATTTTTCGAGAGATGTCTGCGATGTATACCTACATCGGAAATGCGGAACGATTTCGTGCATTGGCGTATCAGCATGCAGCTCAAGCCATATCTGGATTGACACAAGATGTTACACGGTATGTAGAATCAGGAACGCTTGAAGACATTCCTGGCATCGGCGAGCACACTGCCGATAAAATCAAGGAATACATTCATACTGGTAAAATCGAAAAGTATGAAGTGTTGAAAAAGTCAGTTCCTCTTGAATTACTTGATATGATTGATATCAGGGGTTTTGGTCCTCAGAGTCTAAAAGCAATTCATGAAAATCTACATGCCCAAACGCAAGAAGAAGTGATTTCACTTTTAGTGGATGGCAGTATTGCGAAGTTGAAAGGATTTGGGAAAGCCAAAGTAGATAACATGCTCCGGGGACTAAAACTCCACAAAGTAGTGGAAGAACGTATGCTTCTTTGGGATGCTTTGAGATATGGAGAAAAAGTTAAAAGCCGTTTAATGTCGATCCCTCAGATAATTCATATAGAACTAGCTGGTAGTCTTCGCCGGAAGAAGGAGACAATTGGTGATATTGATGTTTTGGTTTCGTGCAAGCTGGAGGATCGAAAAAAAATGCTGACCGCATTCACCACCTCCACGGATGTTAAAACCCGATTGGCTAGTGGCCTTTCAAAGGCGAGCATTCTTTTGAAGGAAACTAATCGTCAAGTTGATCTTCGTGTTGTGAATGAGGAAGAATGGGGGGCGGCTTTGCTCTATTTTACTGGTTCTAAGGAACATAACATCCATCTGCGAACCATTGCCAAAGATCGTGGATTGAAAGTCAATGAATATGGTGTTTTCCGAATGAGCGATGATAAACGTTTGGGAGGAAAAACCGAACAGGAGGTGTATGAATTGTTGGGGTTTCAGTGGATTCCGCCTGAAATGCGAGAAGATACAGGAGAGCTTGAGCTTTCTGAACGTAAAAAAATACCTGAATTGATTCAGCTGAATGATATCCGTGGCGATTTACACATTCATAGCAACTCTAGCGACGGATTAAACTCTGTGGAAGAACTCGCGCGATATGTTTTGGAAAATCGTCGGTATGAATACATCGCATTGACCGATCACTCGAAATCGGAGCGTATTGCAGGAGGAATGGACGAAGCAGGATTTTTAAAACAAGTGCAGGAAATCAGAGCAGTCACTAAAAAGCTGGGGAAAGATGTTGTCAAATCCGGCGCTGAAGTTGATATTCTTTCAGATGGATCTCTTGATTTAACGAATGAATTGTTGTCGCAGCTCGATTGGATTTGTGCTTCCATCCATTCCGGATTTACCAAAGACATAACAGAACGGATTATTCAAGCCTGTGAAAACCCATTTGTATGTTGTATCGGTCATCCTACTGGACGGTTAATTGGGAAACGTGAAGCGTGTAAAGTGGATTGGAAGAGGGTATTTAAAGCAGCAAAGGAAACAGGTACTGCACTCGAAATCAATGCACAACCTGAGCGCATGGATGTAAATGATGCCTTGGCACATGAAGCAAAAAATGCTGGTGTAAAGTTGGTCATCGGAACTGATAGTCATGCTACTGCACATTTTGACTATATGGAACTCGGCGTTTTTATCGCACAAAGAGCTTGGTGTACTTCTAGTGATATTTTAAACTCGGGTTCTTGGAATGATATCGTTCAATTCAGAAAATATAAGCGAAAACGTATGGGATATTTAAATAATAAGATTGCTTTTTAATAAAAGTGCTCTAGAAACTCACCCTTTAAATTTAGGATTGTTATGATGATTGTTTCTTCAAATCCAAGTTATCACAGGTATAACCACAAGGCGACAAATACTCTTAAAATGATGGAGTTTGCTAAATTTTTATCCGGGTTGATATTATGGCCTGCCATTGCTCAGTTTACATGGTCGGTGAGTGAGGTACTTCCTGTTGCATGGCGCATCACACCGGTGACGGTTGTAGTAAATGTATTCCAACTTATTGTCCCGA
>CALQRR010000266.1 GCA_943333015.1 Chitinophaga pinensis
GAGCCGTAATTGTATTGTTGTTAATAGTATACGTGGAAGAAACTGTAAGTGTAACAAGGTTACTCTCTAAAGTACATTCTCCACTTTTAACAACACGACGGTAACGAGCAGTTGTATACACTACACCAGGATTGTAGGATTGTGAAGTTGCTCCATCAATATTATCCCAAGTTGAATTGTCGGTGCTGATTTGCCATTGGTAATCATACGAACCTGTACCTCCTGTTGGAATTGAACCTGTAATTTCGGCAGCATCAATAGAAAGACAATTTTGAACTGTTGCAGGTGCCGTAATTGCATTTCCAGAAATGGCATCATTTACAAAAACGGTAACTGTAGACGTATTAAAACACGTTGTAGAGAATGAAATATCATCCAAACCAAAGTCATTACCTCCAGCAATAGTATTATCGTTGATGATGCTGATCGTTGCAGTTGTTGCAGATGCAGAATTCCAAACAGTGTAAAATTGAATCCATGTATTTAATGTTGATGGCGCAATAATTTGAGGTCCAAGTTCGACACCGTTAATTAAGAAACGAAGTTTAGAAGGATTTCCAGCATTGATAGAAGCAATCCAAGAAGAGAAGCTATAGCTGTTGTTAGGAAGAACCTCCACTGTTTGACTCCAAACTACTTGATCTAATACCGTTGAACCATTAATGGCCATGTAGTTATCTTCGTTACGACCTACTAATTCGCCACCATTACGACCTACACCAAAAAATGCAGGATGGAATTTTGTGACATTTGAATCGTTACGATTTGCAACTACAGTGTATTTTGCTTCAGGATATAATCCAGATCCCGTTGCGTAACCACCAGAAGCAAATGAATTCACATAGGCATAATTCGATAAAATACCTTTGTTGCCTTGGTTAAAATCACCATTGGTTACCAACTCCCCACTTGCTACATAGCCAGTAACAGTATAGGTTTTTGTTGAAGTTGGATTTGCCGTTGGATTGCTCACATTGGCACTGCTTAATCCATCAGCCGGTGACCAGAAATACAAATCGGCACCACTCGCTTGAAGAGCAGTTGAAGAACCATTGCAGATCGTTTTGTTTTCTCCCGCACTGATTGTAACTGGCGTGTTATTTACTGTTGCAATAGTTGATGCAACACAGCCATTTGCATCGGTCACTGCTACTGAAAAGTTGCCATTTGAAACAGCAATTAAATCCTGAGTTGTTGCACCCGTATTCCATTGGTATGAATAAGGAGCAGTTCCATTTTGCACAATCAGATTCACATTACCGGTAGAACCTGGACAAGCATTTTGAACATTCGTTTTTAATGTCAAACGATTTAACACAAACGCCTCAGATGTTGCAGTTCCGCTTGCGCAGGTAACAGCTACACTGTAAGAACCTGGATCGGTTACATTAATACTTGCTCCAGAAGCACCGGGCATAAATACACCATTTCGCTTCCATACAAAGGATGAATTTCCAGAACACCCGCTTGTGTTAGCAGTTAGTGTTGCGGAAGCGCCTGGACAAAAAGAAGAAGCGCCATTGATGGACACTCCAACGGATGGAGGCATTACAACTGAAGCCGAAGCTGCAGCAATCATTGTTTCTGGCACAATAGCCAACATCCCTAAGGCAAAAATTGCTTTCGAAATGCGTTGAACATTTTTCCCACTTAGGAAAATCGCTCTGGTCAGGTTGGGTTTTTTAAACATTACAAATAAAGTAAGTGAGTTTTATCCCCTTAACTTACATCTGCAATGAAAGGTTACATTTTGGATGCATTTCAAATGAATAAATCATAATTAGCTGTTTTTCATGTATTTAAAAACAGACTCGGCACTAACCTTGAAATCTAAATTCCAAATTATGCTACTATTTCTTACATAAAAGCTATTTCGACTTACAATCACACCCCTTCTATCAGGTATATGTATCCATGTCAATAGGGAGCTTTCGTAGTTGCTATTCTCGCAACCGAAAGCGATACATTAAATGCATTCAACCAGGATCGTTTTCAATCGATCTGATTAAATATGGTTTTGCTCATAAGAATCTATACGTTCGAGGCCAACATGATGGACTCTTAAAACATCTACCCAGATGGGAGTGCCTTTGACTTGTCCGATACCACTTTAGAAAATCTGCCCCGTTTGGAGCGAAGCTCCCGAATGAATTGTGCGCTCTATAAGAATGAATTAATCAACAACCTGCATCAAGTGCTGGTGAATCGAACGTCCAAGCGCTTTTAGATTATATAAAGAATAGGGATTATCTATTCGAAGAATGCTGCTTGGGGATGTTTAGCCATTCCAACGCAGTGCCATTTAACAATCGTTCTTTTTGTTGCAGGGTCAGATCCATGCTTTTGATGAGTGTTCCCGGTACATCTTCACCTAGGGGAAACGGATAATCGGATCCGAGTGCAATGCGATCCACACCGGCAAAATCGATGAGGTACCGCAGCGCCGCCTCGTCGTGTACGAGACTGTCGAAATACAAACGATTCAGGTATTTTTCGGGGCTGATGGGATTATCGATGGCAACGAGATCGGGGCGACAGTCGAAACCGTGTTTGATACGTCCTAGTGTGAGCGGAAAAGAGCCACCTCCATGGGCAAAGGCCACACGCAGTTTGGGCAGTCGTTCGAAAATACCGCCGAAAATCATAGAGCAAATCGCGCGTGACGTTTCGGCCGGCATGCCCACCAGCCAGGGAAGCCAGTAGCGCTGAATGTCCTGTTGTCCGAACATCTCCCAAGGATGCACAAACACCGCGGCACCTAATTCCTCGGCCGCCTGAAAGATCTCAAAAAACTCAGGTTCGTTCAGGTTGCGTTGGTTTACATTACTCCCAATCTGGATGCCTGCCATTCCAAGCTCTTTCATGCAACGTTCCAGCTCACGGATGGCCAGTTTGGGCGATTGCATCGGAATAGTTCCCAGGCCGATAAACCGGTCGGGATAGGTCTTGACAATGCCCGCAATGTGGTCATTGAGAAATTCAGAAACCGCTAGCGCATCTTCGCCTTTGGCCCAATAGGAAAACATCACCGGCACCGTGCTAAGCACCTGCATGTGCACCCCATGCTGATCACATTCGTGCATCCGCGCCTGAGGATCCCAGCAATTGTCCTGCACTTCACGAAAGAACTGATCGTCCTTCATCATGCGCGCGCAGCAGGGTTTGTGATGCTGCAAATGCACAAAACCACCATACCCAAACCGCTCCTTGAAATTGGGAATGTGCTCGGGAAGAATGTGGGTGTGGATGTCGATTGTTAACACGAGAAATGTGATTTGAAAATTTGACAATTTGAAGATTTGAAAATGCCTAAACGGAACAAGAAGATGAGAGAATCATCTTCAAATTTTCAAATTAGCACATCTTCAAATTTTTCATGGTTTCTCCATCACCGTGCTGCATTGCTTGCAGGTGCGGAGTTCTTCGGAGCCGTAAAAACGTTCCATGACGGGTGGTAATTGGGTGACAATGTTTTCGACGTGCAGGAATTCCTCGTACAGTTTGTGGCCGCAAGATTCGCAAAACCACATGAAGGCATCGTCTTCCTGCTTGGCGCGAACCAGTTCTACGACCAGTCCAACGGTGTTTTCGGGGCGTTGAGGGGAATGCGGTGTGCGACCGGGAAGCAGAAATATATCGCCTTCGTTGATGTGAATATCGACCGGCTTGCCTTCCTCGATGATTTTGAGGATCATATTGCCTTCCAACTGGTAGTAAAACTCCTCACTTTCGTTGTAGTGATAGTCTTTCCGCTTGTTGGGTCCACCTACTACCATCACAATAATATCGCCGGCGGTTTTGTATACCATCTGGTTACCGACAGGCGGTTTGAGCAGGTGGCGATTTTCGTCGATCCACTTTATAAAAGAAAATGGGCGCTGGATTGGCATATGCAGTATTTTTGGGCAAGTTAACCAAAACCTGTATTTCTTCTATGGAACTC
>CALQRR010000267.1 GCA_943333015.1 Chitinophaga pinensis
AGCACTGTATTTTTCTTATTCAAGAAAGAAAAGTAAGCTACACGTTTAAGTATATATATTCTTAATAGAAAGCCTTGCATTTGCAAGGCTTTTTTTATTTACCCCTATCTGAAGCAAATGAATATGTAAGAAATATGTAAGGAATGGTCTTGAATATAAAATAAAGTATTAGTTTTGTTTCGATATAGCATTTTATCACATGGTAATAATCATGTATTCAATAACATTTAAAGTTTAAATGATTGAAAATGAGAATGATGATGTTTTAAATGAATTCAAAACCTTACACACGTAACTTCTTTTTTACCAGTACGTTTATAGCTCAGTAACCTAACAAACAATTCAAAATGAAAAACAACAACCCTTTTAAGTTTGCCAGCCTTGCGCTGATTGCAGCACTTAGTTCTGGCTCAGTTCTGACTGCTCAAGTTGAGCCACCTGCGGCAGGTTGCTTTGGAGCATCTGTTTATTATTTCAATCAGGGTCTTACTAAATTAGGAACAGCAGTAAATGCAGAACGTTCCATTGCAACCAATGCATTAGGAGCGCCAAACGGACAAACGCCTGTTGCAAATGCACCGGTGCAAAATTTCGTATCCCTTGGATTTGGTGGAACCATCGAACTGAGTTTCGCTACTCCAATTGCAAACGGTCCTGGAAGCGATATCAAAATCTGGGAATCTTCTGCAAGTCCTAATTCGGAGCAATCAGAAATTTTCGTTTCTCAAGATGGATTAGGCTTCACTTCTGTTGGTACAATTAGCCAAGGTGGAGAAGTTGATTTCGGCGGCGTATATTCTGATTATATTCAGTTTGTTCGCATCGTTGACATGAGCAATCCTGCGTTGTTTTCCAACAATCAGATTTCTGATGGGTATGATGTAGATGCTATCGAGTGTAAGCATGGAGCATTTGTTCCTTCTTGTTATGCTGAAGAGGTTATCTCTTTCAACCAGAAGAAACAAAACGACGGTTCTACAGTGTCTATCGCTCGCAGCAATCCTGCTAAAGCTCTTGGAGCACCTGAAAACAACGACACTCAAAACTTCGTTTCTCTAGGTTTTGGTGGTGATATCACCCTGAAATTTGGTAGCCCAATTAAAAATGGTGCTGGTGATGACGTTCGCGTAATCGAATCAACATTTGGTAACATGAATTGTGCACGTTATCCTGAAACGATTCGTGCGTATGCTTCACAAGACGGTTGTCATTTCGTATGGATTGGCGATGGTTGCCAGGATACAGATTTCGATCTTGGTTCACTTGGATGGGCGCAGTATATTAAGTTAGTTGATATCAGCCCAATTGGAGCTACTTACACAGGAACTCCAGTTGCTGACGCTTATGATGTTGACGGTGTAATGTGTCTGAACGGTTACGAAGCAAATCCAACTCCTGCTACTTTGGTTGCTGGTTCTGCTACTCAAGTAATCAACTACACACAAGGTCTTCGTAAAAACGGTACTCCAATTACTGTTGCTCGTACCAATGCAAATAATGCACTTGGTCTTCCACAAGGTACTGACGCTATCAACTTTGTATCACTTGGTTTCGGTGGATCTTTGACTCTGAAATTTGATTACGTGATTTTTGACAATCCTTCTGCCGATGATATCCAATTGATCGAAACATCTTTCAACAATCCTTCATGTGCAGCGTACTCTGAAAAAGTAATGGTTGAAGGTTCTTTGGATGGCATTAACTGGATCTTGTTGACAAACTCTGATATCTGTCTAGATGGTGCAATCGACATCAACAATGCTGGTGTTGTTCAGTATGTTCGCATCACAGACCGTTCAATGGCAACCAATTTCTCTGGTTCTGCTGATGGGTATGATGTTGATGGTCTTGTAGTGATCAATGATTGTGCAACGGAAGAAATTGCTCAACGTATTGTTGACAATACAACAACTGCTAACGAGGTTGTCTCTGCAGAAGTGTTCCCTAACCCTTTCAACGAATCAACGAACATCGTTATTACAACAGGAGATTTGGATAATTCAGTAACAATCCGTGTTGTGAATTTCTTAGGTCAGCAAGTGTATTCTTCAACTTTGAATGTAGCTTCTTCAAGCGTAGTTCGTCATACACTTACGATGAATGATTTGAGCAGCGGAATCTACTTCTTGACGATTGAAACAGCATCTACAAAAGAAACTGTGAAATTGGTTAAAAACTAATTTTTCAATACATCACACAACCCGGTCTGGAAACAGGCCGGGTTTTTTTTTGCCTTTAAAGCACGAATTGCCTCGTTTACTTTCAATTCTATATGGTATAAACATATAATTAAGTTATTCAAAGACAGATACTTGAATAAGATAGGGTGTGTGTTCCTCTTATTTCCTTACATCACTGATGAAAATCCTGTGAAACCCTTAGTTACAGCTTCTCGTCTATGGGGGTAATTCAAAATAAGAACAACAACACACAACTATCCTGATGAAAAGAAAAACTACGTTAAGAACCCACACCCAATTAAAAACATCGCTCCGTCAAAAACTCGTTCGAGGTGTTGCAGGGATGATGCTCGCAGTTGCGGCTGGCGGTATTGTCTACTTTAATTTCTTTAATAGTACCGAATCAAGGGCAAATCTATACGAGGATGGACAAGAGGTACAGGATTTAAATCTCACTTCTATGTGCTCTGAGAATCCTTCGTTGATGAGACGCTGGAGAGTGAACAATCCCAATGAATTTGATGTCGCAATAGAGTGGGATGTATATCCTTATTTTCAGACAGGATTACTGATCGCACATTCGGGCGAAAACTTCTTTTACTCCAATACAATCCCAGGACCGAACACGGTTCGTATCCGCTGGCAGGATCAGAATATGTCTTGGAAGCAAAAAACGAAAGCCTCCTCCGGCGAAGCTTGCTCCCCTCAAGGTTGCTACGCAGCAGAAGTTGTTTCCTATCTCCCTGCAAAACGAAATGACGGTTCAAGTATTCCGGCAGAGCGTCAGGTAACATCTCGTGCATTAGGTGCTCCGGAAGGAGATGATGCATTGAATTTTGTCGCTCTTGGTTTCGGTGGAGAAATTGTTTTACGCTTTGCTTCTCCTGTTGCTAACGGTGAAGGAAATGACATTGCCATCACTGAAACAACATACGGCAATCAGAATTGCAGCCGCTATCCGGAACGTGTCCAGGCATATGGTTCTCAAGATGGTTGTCATTTCGTTTATTTAGGTGAAGGATGTCAAGATGCTCAATTTGATTTGGGTGCAATGAGTTGGGTGAAGTACATTAAATTGAAAGATATCAGTCCTGTTACACATTCCTTTAACAATGATGTGGCAGACGGGTATGATATTGATGGTGTTGCATGTTTACATGGCTCAGTAAGTGTTGAAGCGAATGATGGTCTTGTTGCAGGTTCTGCTCAGGAAGTAGTTCAGTATAATCGTGGGACCAGAAAAAACGGAACTGAAATTCACCCGTCTCGCATCGATCCTGAAAAAGCACTTGGAATTCCACAAAATGATGATCTGGGTGTGAATTTCGTTTCCCTAGGCTTCAATGGTAGTCTGACTTTAAAATTCGATTACGTTGTATTCAATAATGAAGGTGCAGATCTTCAGGTAGTTGAGACTTCTTTTGGTGCTCCTAATTGCGAAACGTATCCTGAAGCAGCATACTTCGAGGGGTCACTTAACGGAATAAATTGGTTTCCAATGGGCGAGATTTGTCTTGATGGAAGTTTGGATATTGGAGATGGAGTATATGCCATTCAATTTATTAAAGTCACTGATCGCTCTCCGATGAGTACATTTCCAAACTCAGCTGACGGGTATGATCTCGATGGAATTATCGTGTTGAATGAATCATGTCCTGATTTAAGTAGCCTTCCAGGTAATGGCGGTAACGACGATGATGATGATGATAATGAAAGTGATGACGATGATGATAATGAAAGTGATGACGATGAT